>JASFTV010000009.1:0-23327 GCA_050050615.1 Desulfobacteraceae bacterium | reverse complement strand
GGGGCTTCACCCCATTTATTCGCCACTCGACTATAGATATTTTGGATCACTACGTATTGATTAGCACTTCGCAAAATTTACATTTTGGAAAGACCATTAAGCAAAGGAGGGTCATTATGGTGAAGCATTATTCAAAAGCGCTTCTTGTTCTAGGTTTAGCCGTGCTTCTGGTGGGCTGTGCTGCTCAGCAGCCGATGACGGGGCGGGAGACTGGGTTCAACGCTATCGACCTTAATGTCAAGCTGGAAAGCGGCGAATATGCCCAGAAAGTGGATAATTTTCTGGTCATACTGGACGCATCCGGCACCATGACCGAGGCCAACAAATGGCAGAGAGCGAAAGAGGTGCTCAGCCGCATGAACCAGACGATTCCGGATTTGAGACTTACGTCGGCATTGAGGACGTTTGGGCAGGGCTTTAGCGATGCGACTGCTCTTCCCTATGGCCTGATGGGTTACACAAAGGCAGGACTCCAGAGCGCACTTGATAGCGTGACAGGATTCGGCCAGAGCCCTATGGGTGGGGCCATCAACGCTGCGACCAAGGATTTGGAAAACCTCCAAGGAAACATCGCGGTCATCGTTGTCAGTGACGGCAAAGAGACAGATGCAGCGAGCTTAATGGCTGCAGAGAACATGAAGAAGCGTTTCGGTGACAGGATCTGCATTTACACTGTTTTGGTTGGAGATGACCCGGCAGGTACAGCGATTATGGATCAGATCGCCAAGGCTGGAAAATGCGGTTCCTCGGTCATTGCCGAACAGATCATGTCCAGCCAAGGCATGGCCGGTTTTGTAGAGAAGGTTTTCCTGAGGAAAACTATGATGCCTCCTAAGCCTGAGAAGTTGGCCATGCCTGCGGACAGTGACAGCGACGGTGTATTGGACAACATGGACAGATGTCCCAATACACCCAGAGGGGTTAAGGTGGACGCCCAAGGTTGCCCGCTCGATATGGACCGGGATGGCGTTTTTGACTACCTTGACAAGTGCCTCGGTACACCCAGGGGCGTCACCGTGGATGCCAGGGGTTGCCCGTTAGATACGGATGGAGATGGCGTTTATGACTATCTGGACAAATGCCCCAGGACACCGAAGGGGGCCAGCGTAAATGCTGTAGGGTGCTGGGTCCTCGCAGGCGTAGAATTTGACACGAACAAGTGGGATATTAAGGGAAGGTACTATTCTATCCTGAACGAGGCTGTGGCGGTTTTGAAAAAGAACCCGACCCTGAAAGTTGAAGTTCAGGGTCATACAGACAATAGAGGTTCAGCCGCATACAATCAGCGTCTGTCCGAAAAGCGGGCTCAAGCGGTCATGCAGTACTTGAGCAACGCTGGTATTGCACGATATCGATTGACCGCCGTGGGATACGGATTTTCCAGACCGGCCGTACCGAATACCACGCCTGAGAATATGGCCACGAACCGAAGGGTCGAATTGAAGCCCATCTGGTAAGAAAAATCAACCATAGGATGATGGGGCCGGTACATGTTGTCTGGCCCCATTATTTTAGAGCCTATAGATATCGCCCTGAGGGGAGAGGCCATCCTGAGCAGACACCTCGTCCGTCCTCCGCAGTAGCTTGCTATGTAGGATGGATCGGTTTGAGGCGAAGCTTCGCTAGATATTCAGATACAATACGCTGGGCTCTCATGCCACGCTGGGTGGGAGTGTCAACAACGAAAAGTGGCCTGGAACCAGACCTTGAATGAAAGGTGCATTTCAATATCGTGTGGCACCCTTTGGGTTACTGAAAATCCTTATTCGTGCTATAATTCATAAGAATTGAGGATCCGAGAAATCTGAGCTTGTCAGATGAAGTCTTGAGCAAAACCGCCCGGAAAACAGCTCTAAAACGGGGAAAGTCACTAAATCTTTCGAATGCTTTAAGCATCCTCGTCATTCTTGTGTCATATCGTACAATCAAGACAGGTTCGGGGGAATGCCGTGTTAGGCGTGATACTGAAGAGGGAAAAAATAGGGATCTTAGCCGTGGTTGGACTCTGGCTTGCTGCCTCGATTGCGCTCTGCGGAGAGAGGGTGTCTGAGGCCTCTGCACCAGGGACTTTGCAAGAGAATGGACTCCTCCAGGTAAAGGTCCATCGACTCATTGTGGACCCTGTGCGCGACCAGCCCGTGATCATGCTCGCGGACTCCCTTGAGGACCGTGCCCTCCCCATTTGGATCGGCTTTTTTGAGGCGAATGCCATCGGCGCTGAGATGCAGGGGCGCAGTCACCGCAGGCCCCTTACCCACGACTTGCTTGAAAGCATAATCGAGGAGGCAAATTTAAAGATCCAGCGCACTGTCATCACACAACTTAAGGAACGCACCTACTATGCGACGATTCTGATGGAAAGTGAAGGCGCCCTCGTTGAGATTGATGCTCGGCCGAGCGACGCCATTGTCATGGCGCTGAAGTTCAAGGCCCCTATCTTCGTCTCCAAAAGTCTATTTAGGGAGCAAGCGATTCCACTCAAGAAGGATAAAGAGATCGAGGAAAATTACGGCCTAACGCTTCAGGATCTCACCCCTTCACTCGCACAGGCCTTTTCCTTTGGCTCTACCGGTGGAATTCTGGTCTCTGACGTGCGGAAAGGGAGCCTCGCGGAGAAAGACGGGATAAAACGCGGAGACATCTTTGTGGAGCTGGGGGGGGAAGCTATTGAGGACGTGAGGTCGATGCGGCATGTCCTCAAGAAAAGTGAGGCGGCTCTGAGAGCCAGGATTTTCCGGAAGGCACATTTCCTGTCCATTACCCTTCATCCAAACTAGCATAACTCAGATCACTTTCTTGCCTTTTGCGGGCAAAGTCGAATTTTTGCATGTTTACCCGGGGATAGAGCCTATTTTGAGAATACGCCCCTGAATGCGCCGGGGCTTCTGAACAGTCCAATTCAGGGTTTCTCCCAATTGCTTCCTGATAAAATAATCAGCAAGCTCATCGAACGTGGTTCTTCCTGGATCCACGACCACCACCGCTCGCACGCCTGCTCGCAAGGCTCGATTGATAAGCCTCTTCAGAGAAGAGATCATCTTGTCCCAAAAGCAGATGTCTGCGCCGATAAGGAGGTTGAAGCATTTTAGGTCCCTGCGAGTTAACTCGTCGAGCCCTATTCTCATCATGGTTATATTCACGCCGTTTGTTTCAGCGTGAAGCTGTAGGAAGGGAAAAACCTCGGAATCAATATCAACGCTGGTGACGATCGCGTTGTGTTGTTTTGCACAATAGATTCCCGCCAACCCCCAACCGCATCCCAGCTCCATAACCCGGGTGCGCTCCCGCAAGCCTTGCCGCCTAAAGTAATCCATCAAAACCCAGCTGGAGTTCCACACTTTGTTGCCGTGGTGGGAAGGAGCGTGGCACCGCTTGAGCTTTCGTATCGCTGGGTGGGTGGATAGAAGCGCGCGCACCCCATAAGCACGAATTTCAGTTTTGCGGCACATGCGCATCAGTCCATTCTTCTCTTCGCGCAGCCAAAAGCACGTCGTTAAGCTCTCACCTGCCTATCGCTTCATTGCCCTTCTTTATTGGTTTTCTTGGCTTCTTCAATCAATTCCACGAGGCTTTCAAGCTTCGGTCTGGGAGGGACAAATATTCTTTCTTGTTCTTCTTTCGAGTAATGCACATCTAGAAACTTCTTGATATCCAT
Organism: Desulfobacteraceae bacterium; assembly: GCA_050050615.1. Classification (GTDB taxonomy): domain Bacteria; phylum Desulfobacterota; class DSM-4660; order Desulfatiglandales; family HGW-15; genus JASFTV01. The sequence continues at coordinate 19,672 of JASFTV010000009.1, read as the reverse complement.
GCGCGGCTGCCAGCAACCGACGACCCATCGGCAGGGGAGCAGGTTATTCTCAGAACGGCAGAACTTGAAATTGACGTATCCGCCCACTCTAGGGCAGCGAATCGTCTTCTGGTCATGCTCCTTCATCGATCTCTTCAACCTCCATGGTAAAAGGGGTGCACCCACAGGCCGAAAAGGATGAGGTCTGCGAATGCACCGCCAAGTCAACATGATCAATGATGCTGTTTGAGATTCTACAGCATAAAGGCTTAGCCCTCAGGGATCTCAGGCAGTTCGGCCAATGCCTTCTTAACCTCCTCCTCAGGATATGCATAGTCTTGTAGATCACCCGAGAGGTAACGATCATAGGCTGCCAGGTCAAAGTGCCCGTGGCCACTGTGAGCAATCAGGATCGTTTTTGCTTCACCCGATTCCTTGCACTTAAGGGCTTCATCAATCGCTACCTTCAGGTCGTGGCATGGCTCAGGGCCGGTGATAATGCCTTCAGTGCGAGCGAACTTTACGCCCGCCTCAAAGATGGCCGTTTGATGCGCAGCCACGGCCTCAATCAGGCCCAACTTGTAGAGGTGGCATATAATGGGTGCCATCCCATGATAGCGCAGGCCGCCGGCATGGATTGGAGGTGGAATAAAAGTATGGCCGAGGGTATGCATCTTGGCTATGGGAGCCATCCCGGCTGTATCGCCAAAGTCATAGGTATATACTCCCCTGGTCATGGTGGGACAACTTTCAGGCTCTACACAGATAACCCGTAAGTCGGGTTTCTCCCCGCTGATCTTGTCCCTGAGCCAGGGCAGGAACTGCCCGGCGAAGTTGGAGCCACCGCCAACGCATCCTACAATAATGTCCGGATAGGCATCGGCCATCTCCATCTGTTTCCTGGTTTCCTCGCCAATAATGGTCTGATGAAGCAGGACGTGGTTGAGCACGCTCCCCAGTGAGTAGTGGGTATCATCACGGGTCACGGCATCCTCTACGGCCTCACTAATGGCCAGACCCAGGCTGCCCGGACAGTCAGGCCATTTTTCCAGCATCGCTTGCCCTGTTTTGGTGTCCGTGCTGGGGCTGGGAACGCATTTCGCTCCCCAGGTTTCCATCAAGATGCGCCGGTAGGGTTTTTGGTCATAGCTGATCCTGACCATGTAGACCTTTAGTTCAACATCAAAGAATGCGCAGCCCATGGCCAGGGCACTCCCCCACTGCCCAGCGCCAGTCTCGGTCGTTATCCGCTTGATCCCCTCCACCATGTTGTAATATGCCTGGGCTACGGCTGTATTGGGCTTATGACTCCCGGCCTGGCTTGTGCCTTCATATTTGTAGAAGATCTTGGCCGGCGTATCCAGCGCCTTCTCCAGCCGATAGGCTCGATGTAGCGCCGTTGGTCTCCAGGTGCGGTAGATATCCCGTACCTCTTCAGGAATTTCGATCCAGCGCTCGGTACTCACCTCCTGCATGATAAGCGCCATGGGAAATAGCGGGGCCAGATCATCAGGACCTAGGGGTTTTTTCGTTACCGGATGCAAATACGGTGGCAACGGTTCCGGCAAATCAGCCTGGATGTTATACCATTGGGTCGGCATGTCTTCTTGCTCAAGGAAATACATTGATCTCTCCATCTTCTCCTCCTCCCTATTTCAAATCGGTTACCATTCCAGTCCGCACCATGCCGCGGACTACCCCCAATCGGTCTATCCTTACAGAAATGCTCTGTTTGATTGGTTTCCTAGAGCCCCTGTTTTACTGGAAGAGAAAGCCCAGACCTGCGATCTGCTACTGGATAATCTCTTGTGGACGAGGGGCCGAAGCGATTACAGAATCTGAAAGCGCGAACGGCGCTCGAGAGAATTGGTGATAAGAGCCTCACCGATGGTGCACTAAGATCTAAAGGGGCATAACTCCAGGACAAATCAATAGCATGCCCGAAATTGCCCACAAAGAGTAATCGTTTTGAAATGCGAAGTCAATCCAATATTTGAGGGGTTATCCCCCGGTCCACCCAAATGTTCTTCAAATCCATATTCTTAACCTTTCGCCGCACAGAGCTTCCTCGTCAGATCTCCTGAAGCTTACTGACAAGCATGCAAGAGAGGGCTGCGAAAGCCCCCAGGACAAAAATGCCTATCTGAAAATTCCAGATATCGGCGACAGCCCCGAGCAGGGCAGGGGTGAGACCAAGTCCGACGACCACGCCTATAGCTATGGTTCCTCCTGTAAAAGCGCTTCTCTCGGTCAATGTGGTGAGCTTGGAAAGGGCGACCAGGCCGACAGGGAAGAAAGCCGTGCCAACGGTGGCCTGCGTGATGAGCATCGCGACCAGAAGAGGAAAAGGTTGGGCGGCAGCCAGGCCGATGGTCGAAAGGCCTGTAGCCAGCAGCGCCAAAGATAGGATCCTTTTGACCCCATAGCGGTCCGCGAGAAACCCTGCCAGCATAGCGACAAAAAAACCACCAATTCGGGAGACGCCAAAGATGGTGTTTGCCACCTCCAGTTGCAGGCCCTTCTCCTTGACAAGAAACAAGGGAATGACATTGTAAAGGCCGAGGTTGGAGGCCGCAGCAAAAGTCCAGAGCACGGCCATGATCCAGAAATCCGTGCGACGAACCAAATGAGAGAAGCGACTCTTTTTCCCTTCATCCGGCCGGGGGTCCGGAGCAAAAGCGGATACAGCGATAACGGCGATCAAGCAGGCTCCGCTGATAATGATAAAAAGGGTCCTCCATTGAAACCAACGCAAGGCAAAGGCTGTTAGAAGTGGGACAGAGAGGATGCTGAAAGAAGCAGCCGTATCATGGACTGCAATCGCCTTACCCCAATTGCCACGAACAAAGACCTCTGTCAGAAGGGGAATCACGCTGGGTAAATATATGCCTGCTCCGATCCCAATGAACAGGCAGGCCGCAGCCACGGCATGATAGGTTGTGGCATATTTCATGGAAAATAGGGTGACAGACAATGTCGCAAAACCCAGCATAATGGACTTTTTGTAACCAATGCGGGGTGCCAGCAACCCGGACAGGAACAGGCTAAAGGTATAGCCCACAGACATGAAGGAAAAGATGCTGCCTGCCAGGGCATGGCTGATCGCGAGTTCATCCTCAATAATGGGGAGAACAGGGGAGATGAGCGTCCTTGTGGAGAAGTTGAGATACCAAGAACACCAGAATAGAGGGAGAAGGAAAACTTTCATGGCGGGAGGTTTTATACAGGCCTCGAGAGAAATTTTCAAGCGTTACCTGCTCTCTGTTTTGCATGAATTTACTGCGTGTGGGACGCCGATCCCGGTGGGTGGGGTCAAAAGTGTACGTCCCAGCTATGTGAAGCCCCATGAAATCTCGGCTATGCACATGCAAGCAAAGGTCAAAAATAAGGTGTTTTTGTGTATGAAATGGGGTTATGACCCGATTCATTTCGTTCTGGTCTTCTGTTTCACTGACACTGGTCATATGTCTAACTCCAAGGGCGTGAGCATCGCTTCCTATCCCGGGAGCACAGAAGTTCTCACCAAATCTACTGAAAAGGGGGTGAATAATGGAGATTAACAAGCTGAAGAAAATCCTGGCAGGCCTCAGCATTGCAGGCCTCTTGGCGAGCGCCAGCCTAACGCTCCCTGGCTGCCCGAAGCCCCCGCCAGGCCAAACCGCCTGAAGCGGACAAAAGCAGGCGCCGGGCCAAAGCGCCTGAAGCGGCAGCACATCGGGTGCAGGTGGCACCACAGAACAAGAAAAGCCCGCCCAGAGTGGGTGAAGCTAGGGCAAAGATGCGTGCAGTTCGCACTGAAATCAACAACGAGAAGAGAAGGTTGTCAGGCGATAAGCGATTATGTGCCTGACCGGCTCGAGGCGATCCCGGTCAGAACGTTTCAAGAAGCCTTGAGGACGCAGCGAGGTAGCGTATGACCTATCTGCTTGCCCGGGATGAGAAGAAGGAGTCCACTGTGACCGCATCCTCCAAGGATATCATTGAAAGGGTTTTCCCTATGTGCCGCTCCATGTTGGATTCTTCGACATGGGAGGGGATGTTAGAGGCGTGTGAAGGGAAACCTCAGCCGGAGTCTTTTCCAAAAACCCTTGCACTCCATCTGGGCGACCTCGGGTTGCCTGATTTCTTGCCCGAGCTCGCCCGGTTGGAGCTAACCTTTCATGCAGTAACCGCGAAGGTGGTGGACACGCCCCCTGAATTTAGCGAACTTATAGTTAACCCAACGCTTCAATTACTCCAACTTTCCTTCAAGAACCTCGCGTCGATTCCATGTCCGGGAGGAAAAAAGAGGAGGCTAAAACCGGAGCCGGGTGAGGAGTGGGTTCTCCTGTGGCGAGACCCTCAAACCGGAATGGGAAAAATGCAACCAGCGACGGATGAGGATCTTCTTGTGCTCAAAATGGTGGTGGAGGGCATCGATGCTGAGGAAACGGCAACCACAGGTGGGGTACCTGTGGGCGCTGTTGATTCGGCAATGGATCGCGCTATCTTCAGGGGGATCCTTCTTGCACCGCCCTCGCTGATTCGTCGAGACCCTGAAAGCTTTCCTGCAGAGGCGAGTCTTGATGAGCATTTCCTTACGACAACCGTTTTCACGCTTCAATGGCACATCACAAACGCGTGTGATCTCCATTGCAAGCACTGTTACGACCGCACCAAGCGATCTCCGCTAAAGCTGAAGCATGCGATCGAAATCCTTCATGATCTCCGAGCCTTTTGCCGGGATCGCCACGTAGCTGGACAGGTCTCTTTCACAGGCGGCAATCCACTCTTGTACCCGGAGTTTTTAGACCTTTACCGTGCAGCGTCAGAGACCGGTTTTACGATTGCGATCCTTGGAAATCCCGCTCCAAGAGAGCGGATCGAAGAACTGTTAGCCATTCAAAGGCCCGTCTTTTACCAGGTAAGCCTGGAGGGGCTTAAGGAACAAAACGATCTGATCCGGGGGGTTGGACACTTCGACAGGGTTATCGAATTTCTCAGCGTGCTTCGCGATCTGAATGTCTACGCCATGGTGATGCTCACCCTCACAAAAGATAACATCGACCAGGTTATACCCCTTGCAGAGATCCTTCGCGATAAGGCCGACAACTTTACCTTTAACCGCCTCTCCATGGTGGGAGAAGGGGCCAACCTCCGGCTTCCCGGGCGAGATGAATACGCCGCTTTTTTGGAGTCCTATGTGGCTGCCGCGGAAAGCAATCCGATCATCGGGTTGAAGGACAACCTCATCAATGTCTTGAGATACCACAACGGCACGGAACTCTTCGGCGGGTGCACCGGCTATGGCTGTGGAGCGGCTTTCAACTTTCTTGCCCTGCTTCCGGACGGAGAAGTGCATGGCTGCCGGAAATTCCCCTCGCTCATAGGCAATGTCTATGAGCAAAGTCTGTCAAGCATTTACGATTCTGAACTGGCCCGCCGCTATCGGAGAGGATCGAGTGCCTGCCGGTCCTGCACCATCCGTCCTGTTTGTGGGGGCTGCCTTGCGAGCGCTTTCAGCAGCGGCCTCGACATATTCGAAGAACGCGATCCTTACTGCTTCATCGACTCAGAATTGAGAACCTGATAGCGCCCACAAACAGTTTGTGGGTGGGCACTATGCTAATCATTCCCCACAGAGCCTCAGGCAGCATCAAACCGGACTGCTTTTTCAATCAAAACGTGCTATCATTCCTGTCCAAAAACGGTTTCCTGGTTTCCCTGGGTCATGGGGATCTCTTTTCAAAAACGAAAAAGCCGGTGTGCCCGGGAGCCAGCATTTGGTAAGGGGTGAGGCCTCGCAGGAGGGGGACAGGCGTGCGGAGCACCTCCCGGGAATCGCCATGAAAGGGCTTCCATGGCATTGACTGTGAAGATGCCTCGCCGCGTGGGCGGGGAGATTCACTGAGAGATATTTGAAACCCTTTTGGGGTTGGCAATCAAGCCACTTGTTTCTGCAGTGACAACCGATTCGAGGTGAGATGTGATGACAAAGGATCGAAAAGCTGAGAAGCCTTCTGCTCAACTCGAAAAACAGGTTGCTCTGGTCATGGAGGCCATAAAAAGGGAACCCGGTAAGAGAAAACAGATTCTAACAGGCTTTCTTTCAAATTTTTTCGACGCGGTTAAGGAGACCCTAAAAAAGCAAGGCCGCATTACGCCGATCTATATCATCATGGCAGATACAGCAGGTTTTGGAGTCCCCCCTGTTACGGCCGAAGTCACGGGCAGGGCAAAAGAACTCAATGCAGAGGCTGTTGTCTCCCTTGAAGGGTTTCAGTGTGATATGGATATTAGCGATGTCGTATACCATGTCAGTATGTCGGCACCTTCCATAGGCGTTATGGGCTGGGTATTGAAAGTAAAACTGAGTGACGAAGCCGTGATGTTTATCCGTGAAATGCCTTATCTCTTTGATTCCAGCGAGAAAGTCAAAAGTCTTGGCGAACTCGTAGCGGAAATGGAAGCATCCTAGAAGCGTTGTCTGGCTGCCATGCGAATCTCAGCGACATATATTTGCCCTGTTAGAGGGCTGCACGGGTTAGGGCCGCCTGAACCGGAGAGGCTGGGGCAAGCGGCCAGGGTTGCCAAAAGCCTGGGTTTGGAGCGACTCCTCATACCTGTCTTAGAGGAGTCGTTGGTTGGTTTGAGGAGGGTCAAAGTCGGCTTTTTGCACGGGCTCATCAAGGCGCTGGACCGGGTAGCCGAAGCAGGCATTGGGGCGTGGCTGATTGCACCGACCCAACAGCTCTTGGGATTGGATTGGGTTGCCCCCAATCTGGTTCAGGGCACGCGGGATCGGGCCGCATCTCCTGTTTTTGTGGACGGAAAAGTAAGACAGTTGCGGCCCCTTGATTGGTGGGCTGAACCTTCAGTGATCCAAAAGAGGATAAGAGTCTTTCGAGAGGTCGTGAGCGCTGTGAACGGCCACCCGGCCCTAAGAGGCTGGGTCATCCTGGACAGAGCGCTTGAATGGGTGCGACCCGGCCTTCAAGCGGCTCATTTCGTGCTTAGGTCATTTCTTGGTGAAATTCGGGATCGGGATGAGAATGCCACGATTTACATGGGCGTGGGGTGGTCGGAACTTCTGGAGCCTGGGTTGGTTCAATCTCTGGCCGGTCAAGTAGACGGTTTTCGACTGAGCGGCCTTGAAACCTGGCCGCCGGGCTTGGAAGGACCCACGGATGCCGCAGGCGAGCTGTGGATGGCATCTTACCTGGGAACCTTAAGCGGATGGCTTTTCGGAGCGCCGACTGAGATTGAGGTCGGCTGGGGCCTTCTGGGCGGGGCATACGACCCGGAAAGGATAATGGAGGCCGGCCAGGTCCTGGCGAGGCAGGGAGTTGACGGGCTAACGTGGCTGAGCCTTGTCGACCCGGAGTCCAGGCTGTGGGATGAACCGCCCTGGGTTTTGCGGCCCGGCCTGCAGGAAGTGGGTCTGCTGGACCAAGGATTGGAGCCAAAGGCGTGGGTCGAAAGCTGGGTCCAGGCAGCTTGTGCGGTCGAGCCGGAGGAGAGCCCCCGTGATTTCATTGATCTCAGCCAGGAGGCGTATATGGAGGCCCCTCAAACCCACCTGTCCAGGCTGTGGAATCATTTCTTGGAATCCAGGGGACTCTTGTAAGATATCCCTTTGCCTCCGGCCTGCAAAAGACAAAAGAGCTTCAATTCGAGTGCATGCGAACGCTTCTAATCAATGTCAGCATCTTATATAGGAGGGAGCTAAGATCGGAGCAGCCATGGAAGGGACAAGAGAAAAATTTACCATTAGCATTACAGAAAGTGGCTTGAAAATCCGTGATGAAGATGGAAAGTGTTTGTCCTTCACGGCAGGCGAGGCCTTGATGCTGCTAGATATACTCAGAGAAGAAGAACCTAAACTGAAAGAGATAGCCGATGCGGCTTCACCCATACCCATGAGGATCAAATTCTAGATCGTATCACTATCGAGCGCCGCTCTCCGGGCCAAGGAAAACGTTTTTTTGATATGAAATAGGCCGTGATGAATAAAGCCCCATAATTGACTTTCTGGGCGAATTTGATATGTTTCCCGCCATTCCATATCTGTATTATCTGGGATGCGACAATGCTCTTCTTTATTTCCGCCCTGGACAGAATTGGAGGAAACGGCGCAAAAGCCTACCAGTGCATAATCTGTGGCAGTCTTATCACCCATTCTGATCAACTGCTCATGGTAGGTGGCAAGAACAGGCACTTTTATGTGAACCCGTCAGGTGTGGAATGTGATTTTCATACCTTTTCCTCTTGCCCGGGTGCGATTGCCCTGGGGGACCCGACCGAAGCCCACACGTGGTTTCCGGGTTACGGGTGGCGTATGGCCTTTTGCTGCCATTGTGGTCAGCACCTTGGTTGGCAATATGAAGCGGTTTCCACATTCAAACGACCCATCACGTTCTGGGGAATCCTCGCCTCGCACGTCAAAACAATCCATAATGCAGAAAGCGACGGTTAGGGAAGCTTCAATCATAAAGGGGCTCTTGCACAAATCATCGCGAAGTACCGATTCGTTTTTGGGGGGGGAATGATTTCAGAAAAGGTATCAACATTTCTCATAGTATAGTTCGTTCAAGGATTTGGGCAACAGCCCCTAAAGAAAGGACTGTATCGACCAAAGAGCAGAATAGTTCGGGAATGCTCTTTACCCTGCCACGCTCGGCTCATCTCAAAGTTCGACACGGCAAGCTTTTCGTTCCAGGCTCAACAGGCTGAGCCCTGTTTCAGCTTTAGGTGGGCCAAGCATTGAAGTATAATAAATGGGTGATTAAAGTTACTAAGGGGAGCACAAAATAGTTGACATGGAATGAATAAGGACCGTGAAGTCTTTTCTTTCGTTCCGAGGCTCCCGGGCTGGTCTTTTCAGCGACTTGTCTACGGGGGAGTTTTGCCCTCTCCGAGGCGTAGGCTCTACGAGCCGGAGGCCCTCCGCATTCTCCGCCGTTGGCGGAGCTGCGGTTTCCCCCATAGACAAGTCGCGAAAAGGACGGCGCCCTCCCACCAGTCACTACAGAAAAGACTTCATGGTCCTGACCATCAGCGGGCACCTTTCTCTGTAAACAATTAAATGCTCCCCTCAGTAATAAGTGTTGTGCAGCGACTTCTAGCTGTTCCTGGTTGCCCCAATGGACGGATGAGCCGAAAGGTCATGATTGGGTTTTTGGGCAGCCGGCATTCGCGGTCATTTCTGAATTGAAACGGAAAAGGAGGGAAAAATATGCCTAAGGAATTTCGGGAAGTTCCGCTCAACGAGCTGAGAGCTCACATCGATCCGGAATCTCTCCCTTTTGAAAACACAGCATCACTTGAGCCTCCTACAGAGAGGATCCTCGGCCAGGAACGAGCCAGCGATGCCATCAAATTTGGAATGGGTATGAAGACAGATGGCTACCATGTATTCATAGCGGGACCCGCCAAGGCGGGTTTGACCTATACGGCCCGGAACTACATTGAAGAGCAAGCGAAAAAGGAACCCACGCCGCCCGACTGGTGCTATGTGCATAATTTCAAGGAACCTGACAAGCCCAAGAGCATGAAGCTCTCTGCCGGTCGTGGCAAGGAGCTCAAGAAAGACATGCAAGAGCTCATCGACGCCACCCAGAAAAAAATCTCGGAAGTCTTTGAGAGTGAAGATTACAGTGCCAAAGAGGTTGAGGTACAAAAAGCATTAGAACGAGATCGTCGAAAAATCATTGATGAATTGTCGAGCGTTGCCAAAGAAGAGGGCTTTATCCTTCAGATTTCTCAGGTGGGCATGGTCATCGTCCCGGCTACCAAAGAGGGCCAGCCCCTGAGCCAGGAAAAAATGGCTGAACTGAGTGACGAAGAAAAGGAAAGACTTAAGGAAAAAAGCGATGCGCTCCAAGAAAAAATGAGAGAGGCGGTTAAGAAAATTCGAGAGGCGGAAACGGCTTCGAAGGAAAGGCGTCGGAAAGTGGACAGTGAAGTGGCACTCTATGTGGTTGGCCAGCTCATGGAATCCTATTGGGAAAAGTACAAAGAGGAGCCCCAGGTTGTTGAATACCTGAAAATGGTTCAAGAAGATATTCTTGAAAACATTGGTGATTTTAGAAAAAAAGAGGAAGGTCAGCAGCAGATGCCGCAGTTTCCCGTTCCGCAAAGAGAAGCGGTTTTTCGAAAGTACACCATCAACGTGTTGATTGACAATTCCGAAACGGAGGGCGCTCCTGTCGTGATCGAATCCAACCCTGTCTATCCAAACCTTTTTGGTACCATCGAAAGGCAGGCCTGGTTTGGTGCGCTGTTCACTGACTTTACGATGGTCAAACCGGGTGTCCTTCATAAGGCGAATGGCGGATATCTCATCATGAAAGCGCTGGACCTGCTCAAATGGTATCTCTCCTGGGAAGCTTTGAAGCGAGCCCTTCGAGACCAGGCGATTCGCATTGAGGATCTGGGAGAGCTTTACGGCCTTTTCAGCACGAGGACCATCCGGCCTGAACCGATTCCCCTCGACATCAAAATCGTACTAACCGGTGATCCCTATCTTTTTGAACTTCTGCATATATATGACGACCGTTTTCAAAAGCTCTTCAAAGTCAAAGCACACATGGATGACCGGATGGATCGAAAAGAGGAGAGCATCCTCCAGAGCGCCTGTATCATTGGGGACTTCTGCAATGAACAGAATATCCGCCACCTTGACCGAACGGGTGTGGCCCGGGTTCTGGAGTACAGCATGGAGCGGACTGAAGATAAAGAAAAACTGACCCTTGAGCTGGGGGATATCAGCGATCTGGTGAAAGAAGCGAATTACTTCGCCAGCCTGGAACAGGAAGAATTCGTCCGAGGCAAACATGTGGAACAGGCTATTGAAAAGCGGATCTTCAGATCAAATCTGATCGAAGAAAGGATCAAGGAGCTGCTTGAGAAAGATATCTACTGGATTGACACGGAGGGGTCTAAATTGGGTCAAATCAACGGCATCTCCATTATGATGACGGGTGATCACGAATTCGGCAAGCCCAACAGGATCACGGCGACGGTTTCAGTGGGCCGGGAGGGTGTTGTGGCCATCGAACGTGAATCAAAAATGAGTGGCAACATTCACACGAAGGGGGTTATGATCCTCACGAACTTCCTGAAAGAACGTTTCGGTCACAATAAACCGATCTCGCTTACAGCCTCTTTGTGTTTCGAACAGAGCTATGGGCTGATCGAAGGAGATAGCGCTTCCAGTACAGAGCTTTTTGCCCTGTTGAGCGCTCTGGCAGGGGTTCCCATCTATCAGGGGATTGCCGTCACTGGGTCTGTCAGTCAGAAAGGAGAAATTCAGTCTGTCGGCGGGGTGACCCGCAAGGTGGAGGCTTTCTATGAAATATGCAAGCACAAAGGGCTTAATGGTCGGCAGGGCGTGATCATCCCGGCAAAAAACATTCAAAACCTCATGCTCAATCAAAAGGTGATCGATAGCGTGAACGAGGGTCGATTCCATATCTGGCCTGTTTCCACGGTTGAAGAAGGGGTCGAGATTTTGACCGGTATGGAAGCGGGAACACGTCAAGCTGATGGTACCTACCCCGAAGGCACTCTGTTTCGAAAAATCGATGAACGCCTTCTGGAGCTCGCTGAAATCGTCAAGAAATTCGCCAAAGAGGAAGAGGCGGCGAAGAAGTCGAATCACTAGGGGTAACGTCTCTTTTAAACCCGGAGAGGAGGTCAAGAGATAGGAAGTTCCTATGACGAACAGGAGTAATACGATGACCGACAAAGAAATGGTTAATGTTGAGGTGGTCCATCTTGAGTCAGACCCGAATCGAGGGAATATGATCATTCTCAAGGAAGAGGAGAAGGCTGAGCGCTATTTCATGATGTTCGTGGGTGACGCAGAATTTGCGGCTATAGCGAAAGAAAAAGGCCTGGTGGAACCGAGACGCCCACTAACGCATGATCTCTATCTGCGTATCATGGAAAAGCTTGAAATCGAATTCCTGCGCGTGGAGATTTCCGACATGCGTGAGGATACCTATTATGCCAATGTAATCTTCCGTGCCAACGGCACAGAGCACGCTGTGGACAGTCGCCCCAGTGACGGGGTAGCGCTCGCCTTGAACAAAAAGGTCCCCATTGCGGTAAGCGATAAATTGTTCCGCCGGCAGCTGACACAGGAAGAGATCAAGGAATATGAGGGACTTGTAAAAACCGTGAAATTTTAGCTCGGGGCTGTGGGTTCCCCCGGAGCTAAGCGACGAAAAGAGCGCACCCTCCCAAGAGTCACTTCAAAAAAGGCTTCGTCCCTGAGCCGCCCTCGGAGGCTACCTGATGCCTCCCGCTCTGGGGGAGGAGAGTCTTGAATGCCAATGAAATAAGTTTTCAGACAACCAGAAGAGATAAATGAAAGTTTTGACTGTTTCAGACTGCATCGAGCCCGCACTGTATAATCGGTTCGATGCTGAGCGCTTCTCAGGCGTGGGCTTGATCTTATCCTGTGGTGATCTCCCACCCGAATACTTGTCTTTTCTCGCCCACAGGTTGGATGCGCCACTGTACTACGTGCGGGGGAACCATGACATTCGATACGATTCAAAGTCTCCCGGTGGGTGTTTAAACCTGAACGGCAAGCTCGTCAACTTCAACGGTCTCAATATTCTTGGGCTGGAGGGGTCTCGCTGGTACAGCGGGGGCCCATATCAGTACACGGAAGAAGAGATGCGCAAAAAAGTACGGCAACTTCGTGCGACCATTCGACGGCGTGGCGGCGTGGACATCGTCATTAGCCATGCGCCACCGAGGCACATTCATGACGCGGAGGATCGATGTCACAGAGGGTTCACAATCTTCCGGTGGCTCATTGACAAGTACTCCCCGAGATACTTCATTCACGGGCACATTCATGCCGCCTACTCTGATCCTTCAGAGCGTATAACGGTTGTAGACAAAACCAGAGTTGTAAACAGCTATGGCCATTTCCTTTTTGAAATCGAGAATGAGCGGACTCCTCAATAAGTTGGGGATCTCAAAGGGGCTTCGGCAAGAGGGCGGGCAAGCAAAGTCCTTCAAGGAAAGCCAGGAAAAGGAAAAGGCCTTTGACTACCGTAACCGAGGCATTCGATCGGTCCCGGTCGACCGGATTGTGGGGAGTGTGGGGCGATATCACGATTTTGACAGCAAGTTCCGGCTGAAAAACCACGTGCCTCATGACAGACTCGGGGCCATCAAGAAAGCTATGAAGCAGGGCAAGCCTCTCCGACCCGTCGAACTCTATCAAATAAAGGACGAATACTATGTGGTGGACGGCAACCACCGGATCGCTGCAGCCAGGGAGCTCGGGTACGGTGATATCAGCGCGCGCATCATTGAACTTATCCCCTCGGAAGAGAGCTTGGAGAATGTTCTGTATCGCGAAAGGGCTCAATTCAATGATCAGACAGGGCTTCCCTATGCGATTGAACTCACAGAGCTGGGGCAGTATGCCCATCTGCTCGATCAGATTTCCCAACACCGCGTCTTTTTGGAGGAGGAAGGGGAACCGGTTTCTTTCGAGCGGGCCGCATCGGACTGGTACAAAACAATCTACCTTCCCTTGGTCGGCCTTATCCAGAGGGGTCGTCTCAATGAACCCTTTGCCAGGAGGACCGTGGCTGACCTCTACGCCTACATCTCGTTTCACCAATGGGAGAAGGGGCTGACAAGGACATACGGCACTGGGATTGATAAACTCATTCCTAAAGAGATGGAGGATTTTCGAAAGAAAATGTCGAATACAAAGGAGCCGGAATACCCGGAGATGCAGCGGGAGGTAACCGCGTTTGTTCTCATGCATGTGGCGGCAAAAAGAGAGTATCGAATCATAGAAAAGCTGTACGCCCTGAAGGAAGTGAGGGAAATTCATTCTGTTCACGGTGATGTGGATATTGTTGCCAAAATTGTCCTGAAGCGCGATTTGCTTTCTTCGGATGCCGAGGTCATCGGGCAATTTGTGCACAATCAAATAAGACAGATACCGGGTGTCATAAGCACCCAAACCCTGATCCCGGGATTGTCCAAGATTAAGAAAAATGAAACCGACTGAGCTGGTAATTGGTTTGCTCCCGCCCGAACATCGTCACACGTCCTATCTAATCTCAGTCTCCCATATGTGATGCAGATCGCTGAAAAGGGCTGGCTCGGCGCCATTAAAGAGAATGCTTCTCTAAGGAGGGGGCTCGGTTTTGCACGGGCGTATTTGACTTTCAAGCCGACCGCAGACGTTCAAAACAGACCCTTCACACCTCCGGAATCCATCATCGAAATGTTCGAGCAATAGGGCGATGACAGTTTGCTTAAGGTCTTATAAAATCTCCCGCCCTGGCAGATCTCGGTTCGCTTCGCTCAGCACTGGAACGGAAGTTATCCCTTGGCCTGGGTGTGAAACAGGCAAGATAATATATTGAAAAGACTGAGCATTCTATTTATAGCCATGCTTTCATAACTCAAAGGAACAGCCAAACCGGGGTGAGGCTCTCTCTTCTATCCAGTTTCTGTTTTGATCAACCCTAGAGACTCCCAAGCCGTCTCACAGTCATCCTCTCCCATGAAAAATAGATTTTTTATGAATAATAACTTGATTTTGTCACGAAATAGGCTATTATCCGTATTACCGGTAAAGATACGTCTTTATGGGTGTTCAGGTTTCGTTTCAGGGTAAGATCCATTTGTCAAAAGTGGCGACCTGAAGTTTGGAACCGTGAGAGTCTATTTTTGAAAGGAGGTTGTCACTATGGCTAATGGAACCGTGAAGTGGTTTGATGACCGCAAAGGCTACGGCTTCATTGAGCAAGAAGACGGTCCTGATGTATTCGTTCACCATTCAGGAATCAGTGGGAACGGCTTCAAGTCTCTTAGAGAAGGCGACAGGGTTTCCTTTGACATAGAGCAAGGGAGAAAAGGCCCCGCCGCAGTAAATGTCACTGTAGTCTAAGTAACCGTTCTGAGCTGGAGAAAGGGCATTCCATTGAATGATGGTGGCGTGCCCTTTTCTATTTCTATAGAGCGTAAATTCAATGCTGGCGCATGCAAACTTTGCCAAGGGCCTCTGATTTCCTGGCATAGACTGCGGCAAGAGATTATAAGAATCCTGGACCGCCGAGGATAGACGGATAATTTGTGAAATCTACAATCTCTGGCTTTCAAGCTTGGGGAAAGTAATGGTAAGTAACTTTAAGGGGCATGCTGACGCCGCTTTTGCCGAGTATTGATATCGATTGACGAAATATTCCCTTATGGAGGAATTCCTATCAAGGATTAAAGAGGAGGACAGCCATGAGAGGCGAAAGCTACCGTTTCAAGTTAGGAACATTTGAATGCATTGTCGTGAACGACGGCACCTTTGCATATCCCCACCCTGCCCAGATTTTTTTCGCCAACGCAGCTAAGGAACGCCTGGAGGAAGTGTTGAGCGACCACGACCTTAACCTGGCGCAATGGGAACAATACATAAGCCCTTATCTTAGTCTTGTGATTCATACGGAGCAACACATCGTATTGGTGGACACAGGCGCTGGAAGCTTGGTACCAACCACTGGAAAACTGATGACCAACCTAAAAGCCGAAAGGATTTCACCAGAGGACGTGGATACAGTTATCCTCACGCACGGCCATCCGGACCACATTGGCGGAAACATTGATGAAGAGAGCAATCCAGCGTTCCCTAACGCTCGCTATGTGGTGTGGAAGGAAGAGTGGGATTTCTGGACTTCAGAGCCCGACCTCTCGCCACTGAAGATAGACGAGCAGATTAAACAGGTTATCCTTGAGTCCTCAAGGAAGAATCTGCCGCCAATTCAAAATCAACTTGACCTCATCAAACAAGAAAAAGATATTGTGCCCGGTATCCGGGCTATCGCGGCACCAGGACATACGCCTGGCCATATGGCACTTGCTGTTTCCTCAGGCGATGAAAAGCTCCTGTGCATTTCGGATACGGCGATTCATCCCATCAATTTGGAGCAGCCGGGCTGGTATGCGGCCGTGGATCTTAGTCCCGAGCAGGTTGCGACCACCAAGAACAGCCTGTTTGGCCGTGCCGCAGCTGAGAAGACGCTTGTACATGCCTTTCATTTTCCTTTCCCAGGTCTGGGCTACATCATCCAAAAGGGGGATGCTTGGGAGTGGCAGCCTATTGAGCAGGAAGATTAGGACATCATGGAAGCAATTCGCAGATCAACCAGAATAACCCTATGGCAGGTGTAATTTCAGTTACAGCCAGCCTTTATCTTCGAAAATCAATAGAACTGGCGGAAAAAAAAGAAGTGAAAAGAAGGGTAAGCTATCAACACGCTGGTCAGAAGCGGAATATCTGATTTGCCAAAGCTTTTTCATAGGTTTTAACAAGTAATCAAAAGCTGAGCCCAGGTTTCGTAGGCTTGTCCACCGTCTTTCTTGTTTACTTTTCCTTTTGATATAGCATTATGGCCCGCGTCAAGCATGCACTCATATTAATGGTTAAATACTTACATTTACCAATATATAAGCTCCGTGTCCGAAGCCTGCACCAGGAAATTGTGTCATTTCTCCAGGCGGGTGATCACGTCCTAGATGTTGGCTGTGGATCTGGAGCCCTAGGACGGTCGATCATTGAGTCTCCAAGCTGTCCCCCTCAGGTCAAGGTAACGGGGTTGGAAAAGATCAGACGGGGTGAAGAGTTTACAGTAGTCGAGTCCTACGATGGTCAACAGATTCCATACCCAAACGACGCATATGATGTTGTGATCCTAGCTGATGTCCTGCACCACGCAAGGGATCCGGACAATCTTATTGACGAGTGCTCACGCGTGGCCAGACGACTGCTGATAGTCAAAGATCATAAAGTTGAAGGATTTCTCGCCAAGCAACGGATTTCGATAATGGACTGGGCTTCAAACATGCAGTATGGCGTTCCTTGCTTATACAATTACAATACACTGGAGAAGTGGAAACACTGGTTTGAACGGCATCGTCTTGAGATCGAACTTGAAATCAATTCCATGAAACTCTACCCACCAATCATAAATTTCTTTTTTGGTGGCCGCATTCAGTATTTGGCTGTTTTGCGCACTGACGGGGTGACAAGCTGAGAGCGTTTTTCTGCAAAAACCGCGGCAGAGAGCCCCGTCCGGAAGGACGGCGGTGAATGGTGCGCCGTTTTTGTGGGGGTGCAGGGGGGCTTGCCCTCGCGGTTTTCAAAACGCGAAATGGGTTAGACCCTCTGGCCGTCTGTTCCTGTCACTGCATGATATGGAAGACAGCTCGCGCTCAACCCAAGCCCGGCTTGGCTCTTAATTCGGGTTTTATGCCTACACGGGATGCTGACCTCTGCGCGGCTTCCGGAACCTGTATGAATCCATGTCCTTGAATGCTTTGACTTCTGGTGAAGAGGATGTCCCAGAGGTGAATTTGGAACGTTGCATTGGCTGCAGGGTTTGCGCCACAGGCTGTCCATCACCGGACGTTGGACCGATTGAGAGGCCCATGGGGAAATTGTTGCGCCCAAATTTGTAGAGTCCTCCGGAGTTCGGAGAGGAGGATCAACCGCCCAATATGGAATCGAGGCGGCTGAGGTCGTTGATGATCCGCCAACTACCGCCTCCCGCTTCAACCCGCTCTTTCCACTTTTCGACCCTGTCGTAGTATTCCCGGGGATCGATGTTGTCACTCCGTAGTTTTGTGACGTTCAGTGCCACCACCTCGCAACCGGTGACCTGAATGCCGAAATCACGTATGTGTCCCTTCTTGAGGTCCTCTTTCAGATCAGAGAATATGAGGATGTATTTTTTCCCTGCTCCCGTTTCATTCAGATATTCGGCTGCCTGCAAAATCCCGCCTGTAATGTCCGTATAGGCGCTTCCCTTTCGTACCGACCTCACGAACGTTTCAACTTTTTGTTTGAACAGGCGCTTCTGTTTATTGGTGACCGATGGACGTTGGTCAAAGGTCATTTTGGCGACGATGTCTTTTTCAGTGAAACTGGCACTGTCGATCTTGGCGATACCGAAGGAGTCTCCGGGCTCCAGAGTGCCGAGAAGGTAGTTGATAATCGCCTGCGCCCCTTTCAACTCCTTCGAATACGTGCCGGAGCTGTCCAGGAGCATGTAAATTCCTTTTGAACGACTCGTGGTGTCGGCGCACGCGCAGACAACCACGACAAGGGATATTAGTATGTAAGTCAGATGCTTCTTCAACATCACACCTCCTCGCTAATAATCGTTTCAGGTTCTTCCATATCCATTTGCTCTTTTCTGTTTCGCAGCCAGCTCTCCACCCACAGAAGTGGAAAGGCCAAGAGGTCGTATAGATTAACTAGAAATTCCCCTATATATCTTGAAACGTCGCCCAGCAACCGGAAAAGGAAGGCAACGCCTCTCAGAATCGCAGCTGTTGCTTCACCCAATACAGTCCGCGAGGACTGTATGAAAGATTCCAGGGGTATGGCCACAAAGGCGAGAGCAAAAGGCAGAATGAAACCCATGACCATCTGTCCGATGGTTGGAATCCAGCTGTTGAAGGTATGGGGGGACTCCACCTGGGCAAGGGTTTGCCTTAAGGCCTGGATGTCCGCAGCAATCCGGTCGCGCATGAAAGCCAAGGCGGATTCAACGCAGGCGAGAACAAGCAGTATGGTAAAGGTCACCCATATCATTCGAATGCGCATCTTGTCATCCATCTGTCCAATGATGGGAAACAGACGGGTAATGCGAAGGGATTCCATGAGATAGAGGCCCATGGCCAACTCGACCAAAATAATGACCATGGCGGCTATGTCAGAGGTCCTATAACTGCCGATGTAACTTCCGCCGCCCACCATCTCGGACATGGGCAGGGCGATGAGGTTGAAGTTGATTATGGCGCCTCCTATGGCAATAAGCAGAACGAGGGCGGAAATGAAAAACTGGGTCATGGCCGAGGATGTCAACCTTCTTGAGGCCTTGTCCGTTTTGTTCCTGATCTCTTCGTATTCGGCTATATGACCGTCGATCACTTTGGCACGGTCCTGCAAGCCTGTGACGGTTTTGCCCACCTGGTCCAGGCCTTGTGAGAGCTTTCGCCAGTGGGGCCTCATTTTTTCCAGCAGGGCATGGCGCACACCGACCGCCTTGCGGTATTCTTCCATGACTTTTTTGTGTTGGGTGACAGCGGTTCTATGGACTTCCGTTAAGATATTTCCCAGCCAGTTGTCCCCTCTTGACTCCAGCTTAGCCAGACTATCCACGGCTTTGACCCAATCGGCTGGGGGAGGGGGCACCTCTGCGCTTTCCTTGTAATCCTCGTCAATTCGGGTGACGAGATCGGCCATTGAGCGGTGCAAGGACGGATATGCACCCAGGTCCCGCTTTACCACCGCTTCCACCCGCTGAAATTCGCGCTCAATCACCCGTTCCGCCGCTTCTGCGCCAAGAGTGAGAAGGACTTCTTTGTTGCGCTTTTCTATTCTGTCCACCGCATGCATGACGGAGTCTGCCATCAGACGAAAGGCCTCCTGAATCCCACGGGTTAGGGAATAGATGGCTTTATGGGCAGGGCCTCTGGCAAGGTAAAGCAGAACCACGACAACCACGAGCGCAATGACCCCAGATGTTACCGGGGAGCCAGGTAGGATGTTCAATACTTCGGCTAAAGACATAAGAGCCTCCTTGTGAATCACAATCTCTACAAAAACCGCGGCAGAGAGCCCCGTCTGGAAGGGCGGGGGTGAGTGGCGCGTCGTTTTTGTGGGGGTGCA
>JASFTV010000008.1:0-23571 GCA_050050615.1 Desulfobacteraceae bacterium | reverse complement strand
AGATCTGTTTGACCTTCAGGATGAGATTACTATGAAGATCATTACAGCTCTTGAAGTGGAGTTGACTGAAGGAGAACAGGCTCTCGTAGCTGGTAGCGGGACAGATAATCTCGATGCGTATTTGAAGATCTTGCCGGCACGTGATCTGAAACGGCACCAAACTATTGAAAGTAATCATAAGGCTCGGCGGCTTGCAAGGACAGACCCACAAAAAAATCAAGTTGCAAAAAAGCGATATATTGATGCCCTGCGCAAGGCGGGGCTGAAATGAAGTGAGGAAAATATCAATGTATGCGGTGCCTCAAAATACGCGGTTAGGAACGGGCACGCTGGTAAAAAAGTAGGTTGATAGGGGATCTGGCGCTGAGGCAATTTGAATCTATGCCGAGACAAGCCCGCCTCGGCTGACCCTTGCGATGGCGGGCAGGCGCCCGGTGTCCTGCACCCCATCATGATCCGGGGGCATTGAGCGCCGAAAAATATCCATAAACGGCAGGCAGCGGGCGGATTTCCTGGAGCGCCTTTCGAAACTCCTACCTCAAAGTGAAGATGCTCCGCGCCTTGGCGCGGGGAGCTTCACTTAAAAGGATCCCACCGAATGGTCTGCTGCTCATAAGAAGGCGGGAAAACCTGCAAAAATTCGTCATAGTAGTAAAGCTCTTTATAAGACGCAAAGGGGAGACCGTATGCAGCTTTCGGTCTGTATTTGATCTCTTCAGGATCAATAATGTTAGACACGATATCATCCATCACGTCGTCCATACCGGTACCCATGGCAAAGCGGAGCTTCTCACGATTGGCGATCTTTTCGGGAAGCATGTCTCGGAATGCCTCTCTCAAAATGTATTTCTCTTTCTGTTTTTCACCGTATATCTTCCACTCCATGGGAATCTTCTTGCTGAACGCCACAACCCTCGTATCAAGGAAAGGCGTTTTGTAGACAACAGCATTGGCCATCCACGCACGATCGAGACGCCTCAAGGCTGTGTTGTACGCGATATCCAGGAGTTTTTGGGCAAGGCGCTCTCTTTGCTCGCTGCTCTTGACTTTTGGGTTTTTCAGTACCATCCGGTACCCACCGAACAACTCATCCGCACCCTCTCCGACAAGGACAGCATTCGAGTACTCCTTCACTTTCCTGGATACGAAGTAGTTGGAGATGATCCCGGATATGCAATCTTCGTCGAAGCTTTCCATATACCAAACCGCTTCGGGCAAGAAGCCGATGATATCCGCCTCCGTGATTTCGTAAATATGATGTTCCAAACCCAGAAACTCGGCCATGAGCTTCGCATTCTCCAGGTCAGGTCCGGGCGCCTCCTGAACCGTACCTGTGAAGAGGTGGAGGTTTGGATTGAACTCCTTTGCTATCGCCGCAATGATGGAGCTGTCCAGGCCGCCGCTCAGAGAAATGGCATTCACGTCATCCATTCGTCTCCTGACCGCTTCTATAAGCAATTCTCTCAGGATCTCAGCGGCCTCTTTGAGGTCCCCTGGTTCCGGCACCTCGGGTGAGAAGGGTTGGAAATCCTTCAAGCCCTTCTTGGAGCTGTAAATATGGCCCGGCGGCAGTTCCTGGATGTTGAACTGCACATGGTCTTTGAGTGCCTTCATCTCCGTGCTGAAATAAAAGGTGCTGTCGCTTCTACCGAAGAAAAGAGGCCTTGCCCCAACGTGGTCCCGGGCAAGGATGACCTCGTCATCCTTTTCCACAACAGCGCATGAAAAACTCCCGTCCAGATGCCTGAAGCAGTTGTGTTCGTGTTTTTCGTACAAGTCTCTGAAAAGCTCTATGTCCCTTTGGCCGTCCGGTCTTTCGTTAAAGAGGCGGCCGTCAAAAAGAATGTACGGCATGTCTTCAAGAGATGTACAGTAGGTACGATGGGGCGCAAGGTTAATCTCATTGGCTCCCAGGGCCCCTCTGTCGTCCGACAGAGACCGGACGATCGTGTTGTCGGGTCCCCGGTGCCTCATCGTTCTCAACATTCTTCGCATTTGCTTTGCACCGTTAAAACCGATCTTTCCATATTGCGATATGATCCCTGCTAAGCTTGCCATATTTTTTCTCCTTTTTTTCTTGAGCTATAAGGTTCTTTGTTGAAACGTATTTTGACCGGTCAAAATGCTTTGATTATTTTTCAGCTCTCATCAATGTGGCATGACCTCGCAAGCGGCATGCAACGGCCTCAGAGCAGCTTTCATTGAGCCACTGATGCATGACTTTCTTGGTGTAGTCGTTGAAGTTTCTCCAGTCTTCATAGACAACCTTCAAACAGAACATATGTAATCCTCCTTTTTGGGCTAATAGATATTTTTCCGGGAAAAACCTTAGTTTACGAAGACCTTCCCCAGGTTCGCGGTGGTCAAGGCATCTTCCATGTACATCCCCAAGCCGTTGTGTTTGATGGACTCCATGCCGCGTTCGTCATAAAGAGGCATCTCCACTTCAGGTGCATCTGCCGGTGTTACCTCTTCTGCGATCCTCATGGCCTTTTCCAGTTTGGAAAAGGAAAAGTCGATGAGATATCGAAGGAAGGCAAAGGGATGGCGCATCATATGATAACCATATTTCTTACACAGGGCCTGCCCCACTCTGGCATCTTTGAAGGCCCGTTGCGTGGGGTGTTCCTCATGGGTGGTCCCTGCACTCTGGCACGTGGGAAGGTCCAGCATGAGATTCAGGTGAGACATGAGAATGTTCAACAGGTTGTGACTGACCAAACCGTAGTTCGGGTTGTATTCGATGCGAGGGTCCGCAATGGTCGGATAACCTGCATGGATGCAGGTGACCCCGGGATTGAGCAACTGGGCAGTGCAGATGCCAAAGAGGACCTCCGCATGGGTCATGGCCAGCACCCCATTGTAGGAATAGGGGGCACTAATGCCTGCCATGGGCATGGCTGAGATGAAAACCGGAAGCCCCGCCTTCACCACCTTGACAAAATATTCCGAGAAATTCTCGTTCACTTCCAGGGGAGAGCGGGTCAGGCAAAATACGATCATGATATCCTTTTTCTTCTCGTAGATCTCTCGGGCCCGTTTCAGGGATTCATCAGAGGTCACTGCAAAATACATGGGCTTATGGCAGTGGCCATACATGAGGTTCATCTGCTCCACTTCGTCTTTGAGCTTGATGCCCCTGCCCATGCCGGCGACGACTTCATTCTCGTCGGCAATCTGCGCAATTCGAGCGACATGGGCGGGTGCGGGCATGATGCCTCCGTTGCCCCCTTCGTCGTCATAGACATACGGGGCGGTTCCGCCGATAAAGAAGCTTTTCAAGGGGACAAAAAAGTCGTTCAACTTCGGCACTGATTCCAGGGACTTTCGGGCCAAATCGGTGGTCATATAGACTCGTTCTTCGTACACAAAGGCCTGACTTTCAGCCTCAAGCTTCTTAAATGCTTTTAGGATTTCAGGCTGTTTGCACCCGACCCCGAGATTTTCAAGAATCCACAGGGCGTCTTCATGGACGCGGTACAACATGTCTACTGTGTCTTTACCTAACAAGGATTTTGATATTTCTACCCGTTCTTTATTCATTTCTTTCTCCAATAGTAAAAAGAAATTATCATTATTCAAAATACACTTACCCACATATATATGATGCATTTACTAAGGGGAGCATAAAGCTGTTTACACTTATCGACGCCCGAAAAGTAAGCCGAATCTTTTCTGCGATACCTTAAGATGTAAACTACTTAACGCTCCCCTTAGTAAGTCAAAAAAGGCGCCCTCTCTCAGTCGTACGAAGTGCCTCGGAGATGACCCACTGCATTTTTCGCTTGTTCGATAACCGGAGGCAAGGCGGCGTCTTTGTCGCCATCATCAACGTCTATGAGCCCAGATAGTCTGTTCAACGCTTGAAAAATTTCCTCCCGCTCCGGTTCCGAAAGCTTTTTTACAGCCTGGATAATCTTATGATGAACGGCAGGGGGGC
Source organism: Desulfobacteraceae bacterium (assembly GCA_050050615.1). Taxonomy (GTDB): domain Bacteria; phylum Desulfobacterota; class DSM-4660; order Desulfatiglandales; family HGW-15; genus JASFTV01. The sequence continues at coordinate 19,631 of JASFTV010000008.1, read as the reverse complement.
TGTTTTCAGCCAAAGACTTGCCTTTCTCTGTCAAGGCAATGGTAATGACTCTCCGGTCCGTAGATACCCTCAGTCTTTTTAGAAACCCCTTTTGTTCCAGGCGATCCACAATCCCGGTTACGGTGCTCATGTTGACCATGATATTTTCGGCAATCTCTGACATCGACATGTTGCCGTTCTCATAAAGGCACTGAAGGCACAGGAGTTGGGGTACGCTCAAACCGTAATTTTTCGCCAGCTCCTTGGTGTATAGTGCCCTCAGCCGAACATATCTGCGAATCAGGATGACAATCTTTTCGGTAATATCCTCACAACTTGTTGATTTCATTGTTTTACTTTTTCATAATGTTTGTGCTGATATGATCTGGTTTCATATAATTTGATGTCAAATTATCATACCATAAAAAGTACGTCAAGAAATATTCTTATTTTTCTTGAATACCCTGATTTCCCTAGAAAATCAGGAACTGATACAAACCCATTAAGAAAACTGTCATTGCGAGGACCCCGCACTTGATGCGGGGGACGAAGCAATCCCAATGAAAACGAGATTGCCGCGCCCTACGGGCTCGCAATGACATGTAAACATATTAAGTGCGTTTGTATTAATAGAGAACCCTGGATGAACGATGACGGAGGTTAAGTTATGGATATTCTTAATGCAATGGATAAGGAAGAAAAAAAGATAGAAACCTTTCCTTACAGGGGCAAGCCATTAAAGGTTAAAGAGGTGGGTATTCGATGGTTGAGCCAGGCGGGACCCGAGGATTCCCCTGAATATGGGCTCAGGTTTTTTGCAGTCGGACCCGGCGGTGAAATCCCCATCCACAATCACTTTTACGTGCAGACCATGTACATGTTGAGCGGACATTTAGTCGCCTTTTCACATGACCCTGAAACAGATGAGGTGACGGAAGAAAGAACCGTTGGGCCCAACGATGTGATCTTTGTTCCAAGCATGGAACCTCATAGCATGAAGAACATGAGCGATTCTGAAAGCGCCACTTTCTTATGCTGTATTGCGAATGTCTATGAAGAAGATGTTCCGTAGCCGCTGATGGTTTGATACCGAAAACCCGGCCTTCTTTTCACTATTCTTCATGCTAATTCACCTGTCGTAGCTTCATCGCATGAAGTGCTGCTCCGAGGGCGCCTACTATCTGTGGCTCCCTGTACAGGTGGATAGCACGTCCCAGCTTTTCCTCTATGAACGCGACGACCCCTCCATTCTTGGCTACACCGCCGCTCATGGTCACCGCGCCGTGTATGCCCACAGCGTTTACCATGCTCCACACGCGGTTCACAATGGCCCGGTGCAGGCCCCTTATGATCTCCTCTTTGGGATGGTTTAGAGCGACCAGAGAAACCACTTCGCTTTCTGCAAATACGGTGCACACGCTGCTGATGCGAACCTCCCCGCTGCCGCTTAGAGAGAGGGCCCCCATCTCGTCTAAGGGCACGTGGAGCTTCGCAGCCATGACCTCCAAAAAGCGTCCTGTGCCTGCTGCGCACTTGTCGTTCATGGTGAAGTCTAGTACCCTGCCTCCCGGTCCGACACGCATCACCTTGGAGTCTTGACCCCCGATGTCTATGACTGTACCGGTATCCGGGAAAAGCCGATGAGCACCCAAACTGTGGCACGAGATCTCAGTGACCGTTTTGTCGGCAAAAGGAACGGATACACGGCCATAACCGGTGGCTACGAGCCCCTTTACCCTGTCGCGGGTTGTAGCAGCCTCTGACAAAGCCTTCTGCATCGCCTCTTCAGCCGCTTCCGTGCTGTTCGCCCCGGTTTCAACGATGCTGTAGCCGACCAGCTCCCCTTCAGCGTCGACAATCACCCCTTCCGTGCTGAGGGAGCCCACGTCTATTCCGGCAAAGTAGTCCATCTCATTGGTCATTGGTCATTCGTCATTGGTCATTCGTCCATCAACAATCGTCAATCTTCAATCCCCAGATTCCTCAATTCCTCAATCCCTGAATCCCCCAATCCCTCAATCCCTGAATCCCTGAATTCCTCAATCGCCAATCGTCAACTCCTAGCCTGCCAACGCTTCAAAAAAAGCATCCAACCTGGTACGTGCCTGCTCCTCGGAATAGGCCCTGGAGTCCGTGATGTCCGCCTCAATAATGACCGAGGGCACTCCGAGACGCTCCATGAGAAGTCGCTTCAGGTCGTATTGGCCAACCGAATAAGGTTTGCAGCTTCTTGCCGAGTGGATGACCAGCCCATCCACCTGGAAATCCTTGATAAGCTGCTCCATGAGTTTGAGACGGTGGTTGAGGTTGTTGTTGAGGATCACCAGACTGTATGTCCTTGCCATGGACTCCAGAGGTTCCCTCTCATCCATGTAAGGTGTCGTCTCGGCCCATGCGTTCGTATAGGTGGCGGTTACGAAGTTCATGCCGTGCTCGGCAAAGAGGTTCGAAAAATCCCTCACTTTGTACCATATAGCGATATTGTCCCACATCAGCCGCTTGCGCTCGTTGGTAATGGCCCCAATCCCCCGGTCAACTCGGTCTTTTAGCTCCTCCAGAAGGCTACGATAGTAATCCAACGCCACGGGCAACCCCCTCAATGATACGATGGGCGCCAGGTGAGCGAAGGCGTCGAAGATGGTCATGGGTGCCGGCCTGGCCCTCATGGTGGCAAGCACCTCTCCCCAAGCAAGGGAGGCATCCCTGGCGATACGGATGATCTCTTGGAACTTCTGCTCATCCAAGCGTTTCCCAGAGACTTGCTCCAAAACAGGGATCATCTCCTCGAACTGCCGGACCATGTAAGCGATGTCGCTCTCTTTGATTTCTTCAAAGTTGTAAGGCGTATCGAACAGGATGAGCGGCACTTTCCAGGCATGAGCCAGAACCTTGTACCAGTAGACGACCGTCTGGCATATGTTATTGGAGGCGAAGAGAAGGTCAGGTTTGGGGAGCTTGCCGACCGGGGTTTTACCGGAGAAGGCGACTCCCAGATCGACGCGGGCATAAGAGCAAAGATCCTGGTGATATCCTCGCTCCTCGGCCTCGGCGCAAAGCTCAGGGGCTACCTTTTGGGCCCCGCAGAGCGCACCATGATTCTCCGGGTAGATAGTGTAGAAGTCGAAAGGCCTCAGAATTTCTACTGGCGCACCGCTGGTGACCCAGGCCACAGGCTTTGCCCCCTCAGCGTACCGCGAAAGAAAGTAGTGTCTCGTCATAATCTCCTTGAGCCGGCTGCTGCACTTGAGGGGTGGGTTAAAGTACGGGCTGGTCTTCCTGCGGCCCCCTTTCTTCCTCAAACTGGAAAGCCGCATAAGAGCCGGTGCGCCTATATCCTTCATGAAATTGTATCGTATGTTGTTTGCCAGAGACATGATCCCTTCCAGAAACAAGAATGAAGAAATTGGGGAATTGAGGGATTAAGGCATTGGGAATCCCTAAATTTCTTAATCCCTTAATTCCTGTATTCCCTCGCTAGCTGATCATTTCAGCGAAGGCTTCCACCCTTGTATGGATCTGGCCACTCAACCCTTGATTCAGTTCTGTGTCAATGACAAGGGTAGCCAGACCACGCTTCTTCAGCTCCTCTACCATTTGCGGCACGTCAAAAAGCTCCGGTTCGCAGAATTTCACCATATAGAATATGACCCCCTTGGCAGCACTGCGCTCGATCTTTCCCATCAGATGACTGACACGCTCCGCGACAGGCGAATTCTTGGTTGTACATGGCGGCATTGCAAAATAGCTCTCAGCCAGCGCCTCAAAGGGGTCCATCGCCATGCTCTCCGGCACAAGGAATCGTCGACCACACCCCAGCAAGTCATCTTCAGCGACGCGAACCCCCAGTTGATCCAGCGAGGTCAGAATCTCAGGCGGATTCGGCAGGATGCCGCTCAGAACAACCGCAGGGCCCTTACCGGACTGGCCCTGTGATGCGGCCAAGAATTTCTCCAACAGGGGAAGGAAATCGTCAGGGTGGAGATACTCTCCTTGACGAATAACCTGGTAGAACTCGGCATTGGAGGCGCTGAGCTCGCCCTCGGCCCTCCGTTCGTAAAGATCCTTCAGGATGGCCGCGACCCGTTGACCTTGCTTTACCCGCTTCTTGAGCTCAGACAAATCCAACGGCCCCACCTGTTCCCCCAGCCGCGCCGCCAGGTTCTTGAGCTCCTTAAGATAATAAATCCGGGACGAGTCGTAATATGGTGCCTTGGGATGGTAGAAGAAGTAGCAACGCTTTTCCAGGCCCAGATAGTCGTATATGATGGAGGCGAGGTTCTGAATGGAATCGCAGGTGTGGGGGAAAAGGAAACCGTCCAGGATGTCGCAATGGCCCTGAAGAACCAGTTCAAGCCCAAGCCTGACCACGGAGCAGATGTAAGGCTGAAGATGCGCATTGGCATGACTGACCTCCAGGGGTGGGTCCCAGATCTCCACCGGCAGCACGTTCATGGCCCAGAGGATCTCTCTTGGGTATTGAGCCGGAAAAACGCCCAAAAGATATCGGCCGTACGCCTCCTTCTGTTCTTGCAGGTATTGGCTCCGCGGTGGCGGAGAATATCGCGTCATGAACATCACTCCAAAATCAGCTGTTTCAACCCAGCCTTGTGAGTATAGGTCTCTGGGTTGCAGCATGTCAAGGCAACAACCCGGGCCCTGATTCACCATCAAGGCACCATCTCCCCGCCGAGACGGGATTTCGCAAAGCTCAAGCGGCATTGCCTTCCCGCCGGCGGCATTGTTAATCACTCAATCCCCGAATTCCTCAATCCCTCAATCCCTCAATCCCTGAATCCCTCAATTCCTCAATCCCTCAATTCCTCAATCCCTCAATTCCTGAATCCCTCAATTCCTGAATCCCTCAATTCCTCAATCCCTCAATTGTCTGCCCCCTTCATCTACTTCCCACAACGCATCACGGAGGCCTGAAGTTCTCTCCGTTCGTCTGGAGATCGCTTGCCGGAAAACGGTTTCATGTCCCCATATCTCAACCGCTTTCCTCGCCCGGGTCATACCCGTATAGACAAGCTCTCTTGTCAACACCGGAAAATCCCTCTCCGGTAACAGTAGGAGCACCCGATCAAACTCCGAACCCTGACTCTTATGAACCGTCATGGCATAGACGGTTTCATGTTCAGGCAGCCTGAGGGGATGGAGCTTTCGAACCGTGCCGTCCGTGGCCGGGAAAAAAGCCCTGAGATCATGGCCCGCAGACGGATCTTCCAGTACGACACCGACATCGCCGTTGTAGAGTCTCAGGTCATAATCATTTCGTGTAATCATGATAGGGCGCCCGTTATACCACCGCCCCTCCGCTCTTATCAGTTTTCCCCGCTTTAGGATCTGCTCGACCATCGCGTTTACGGCAATGACACCGTATGGGCCTTCCCTGAGCGCGCAGAGGATCCGAAAACGCTCAAATAGCTCAAAAACCTGTTGGGGATCGGTCACCCTCAGGCCGTCCTGGAATGGCTGAATCACCCTCTTTTTCAACACCTCGGCAAGGTCATCAGGAGCTGGGAGATCACGCCATAGAATATCCTTGTATCGACCTTCTCTAAGGCTCGTAACCGTGGAATCAACGTCCCCTGCGTTGACGGCATGACTGATGGCGGCAATCCCGCTGTCACGCCCAAAACGGTAACTCCTCCTTAGCTGGACAATACAGTCCCGTATCTCCGGCCCACTTCTTTCTTCGGTACGGATCCTGTACCCTGTGATCTTCTTAATGTCTCTACACAACGGCCTTGAGAAGCCGTGCGGGTTGCCAGTATCACATATATCCCCGAGAATAGCGCCCGCCTCCACTGAAGCAAGTTGATCCCTGTCCCCTAAAAGGATCAACCGCGCCTCCAGAGGAAGAGCCTGCACAAGCTTGGACATCAGCGCCAGATCGACCATGGAGGCTTCGTCAACAACCATGGCGTCCAGGGAGAGTCTATTTCCTGCATGATAACGAAAATAGGGTGAGTCGGGGATGCTTCCGAGGAGTCGGTGGATGGTCGAAGCTTCTTCCGGGATAGCCGTCCTGATGCTCTCCGGGAAATCCAGACTCTCCTTGGCGCGTTTGATCGCCTGCTGCAATCTGACCGCACCCTTACCTGTAGGAGAAACAAGGGCGATACGATCGCCTTTGGTGCCGTTCTGTTCCAGGAGCAAAGCCATGATCTTGGCCACGGTTGTTGTTTTTCCCGTTCCCGGACCTCCGGAGATGACACTGAATCTCTTAAGCAGTGCAACGCAGGCGGCCACTTTCTGCCAATCCACCTCTTCCGACCTTTCAGGAAACGCCCTTACCAACCCCTGCTTAAGGAGCACCATATCCCCTGCCCCGTCAGGTTGTTGAATGCGGCTTTCTATCAAATCGGCCAGCCTTTCCTGGTACTCCCAATACCGAAACAGGTAGAGCCTGGCTTTGTCATCAAGAACGAGGGGCTTGTATTGGCCTGGTTCGCCAACGACGTCGCTTTTGATCAGTTTGTCGCGCCACTCACCCAGTTCGGGGCAGATCAGTGGTTCATCAATATCTTCTGGCTCAAGTAAGCTCGTGCGCGCCACTGAGGGAAGGTCGAGACATATGTGGCCCTCTCTTGTATAGCTGCTCGCCAAAGCTGCTGCAAGCCACAATGCAGGTGCGAACCCTCCGCACATCTTTTCCAGAAAGTTTGCAAAATGCACATCAAGAGCGGAGATTATGCCACCCTGGTACAAACGATGTCTGTCCTGCTCTTTCACGATGAAAAAATTCTTTCTCCGCGGCCTCTCTGTATCTGTCGCGAATCAGGCACCTTCTATCAGGTTCGCATTCAACTCATCAATAAGGTCCACAGGTGGTCTATCCCTGTAAATACCGAACTCCGATCCCCTGTTCGGATCCACCCCCCGAAGGAATATGTAATAGACCCCTCCGAAATGCTCCTCGTAATGGTAGCCAGGCAACTTCAGTTTCAGATATTGATGCAGGGCGAGGGTGTATATGTGGTACTGGAGAATGTAAAACGCGTCTTCCATAGCCGCACCCATCCTATGTCTGTCATAATCCTCGACCCTGTTTCCCAGAAAATTGGATTTCCAGTCTACCAGGTAGAAGCGACCCTCAAATCGAAAGACCATGTCCATGAACCCTTTCATAAATCCGCGAACAGGCGCAAACTCCAACCGTTCCATGCGTTCCCGGATCTCTGAAAGAGGTTCAGAGCGCTCGTATTTCTCAAAAATCGTTCTCAGCCTCCTGGATGACACCGATTTGAGCGGGAAATAGAATTCCATTTCGTTCAGCCGTTCCGCGTTCGGAACACCCGACAAACAAAAATCCTCTCTTCCCCCATCAAGAGGCACGGAGAGGACCCTGTCCACCATGTCACAGACAGCATCCTGCCATGTCGCTTCGAAGCCGTATTGTCTGAGTTTTCCAGCCACCAGTATTTTCAATAATGAAGAATCCTTTGAGGTGAAGTCCAAGTGCTCGAACAGATCATGCAGGAACGTCCCTGCCTTTGTTCCCTTTGGAAAGGAAAAAATGCCTGAAGGCGCTTCTTCCATCTCTGATCCTTGAAGGCCGTCTCCCTCTTGGTCATCCCCGGGGCTTATGGCATCCCGGTCAGCCAAGTCCTCCCCGTGGAGATGGTCCGAGATTAGCGACGAAAAACTTGAAATCTTCCACTGACGGTCTATGCGCCCTGAAAACTTCCGGTATGAAAGGAGAACTTTCTCCTCAGACGGAATAGAATACGCTTCTCCCGTTTCTGTCGGCATGTCGTGCAGCATGATAGACCCTCCCGCCTTATCTGAAATTCTCTTCACACCCGCCAATACCGCCTCGTCGCTGAGAGCCCTGAAATGCTCTCCGGTAGCACCGACAACATCTCCCCTATCCTCTGAGGGCGGCGGGTAAAGAAGATACGCAGGAGCGGAGGTCTCTGCCTCATTGAAACGGCCCCATACCAGGTAAGCACGGCATTTGGCACGGGTCAGGGCCACATACAACAACCGTAGGTTTTCCGCCAGCTGCTCCTTTTCCGCAGACAGACGGTTTTCGTCCATTGCTTCAGAGCCCAGATCAAGCGTTAACCTCGTATCGTCCCGGTCTTCGTGGAATGTAAAGGGCTCCTTTGAGCGCCTCATCTTGGAGCCGTCCCATGCAAAAGGACAGAATACCACCGGGTACTCAAGGCCCTTGCTCTTGTGGATGGTTACGAGTTTGACGGCATTCTCATCGCTCTCCAACCGGAGCTGGTGTTCCTCTAAACGGGGGGTATCTGGCGCCCTTTGTTCGGAGAGCCATTTCAACAGCCCGGTCATGTTCAAATTTCTTTGAACAGATACCTGATGAAGGACTTCCATGAGATGCAGCAAGTTTGTGTTGCGCCTTTCCCCTTCAGGTAAAGAGATGAGTCGTGTCAAGACGCTCTCCTGTGAAAGGCACGCACGAAACATGCGGACAAAATTACGCTCGTGCCAAAGATCGTGATAGCATTTGAATTTGATAAGCCGCTTTTCCCACTCGACCTCATCCTCCATCAATGCATCCAGCGTTTCTCCTTTGACACCCAGCATATCTGTCGCCAAAGCGGCCTTGAGAAGTTTCTCGTTATTGGGCTCGATGATTGCGGCCAGGACCCTCTCTGTTTCCATCGCTTCTCGGGAATCAAAAAGATTGCCTGTAGTGTAAAGAACGCTCGGAATGCGAAGCTCTGAGAGGGCCTTCTGTACAAGGATTGCTTCAGCGTTTCGTCTCACTAGAACAGCGATGTCTCCCTCCCTCAAAACTCTTTTTCCAATAAAGGCTCTGTTCTTTCTGCTGAGGCTCAGCAGCCTGGAAATTTCCGCTGCCACAGCTTTCGGAATCACATCCCTCGCAAACCTCTTGGTGATGGGCTTTCCAGGTTCTGACCACTTGCGGGCATCCAAAAACCACACCTGAAGTGGGGTTCCGGTTCGATCGTCTATCCTTAAGATTTCAGGATCTTTGTCCTCAGCTGGTCCGGACGGCTGAAACCGGATCTCGTCATAGACAAAGGGATGCTCCGCATGCCCAAAGAGTGTGTTGGTCGCTTCAATCAGATGGGGCTCTGAGCGCCAGTTCTCCCCGAGAGTGTATCGGGTTTGCACGTTTCTTGCCGCCTCCATATAAGCAAAAATATCAGCACCTCGAAAACCGTATATGGCCTGTTTTGGATCCCCAATGAAGAAGAGAACGCTCTTTTCCCTCGCAAAAATGTGGTTGAAGATGGCATATTGCACGGGGTCTGTATCCTGAAATTCATCGATCAGCGCAGCCTTGTATTTCCTTCTTATGGCCTTGGAAAGCAGTTCTCCACCCTTACCCGCTAATGCCTGGTGAAGCCTTAGCAATAGGTCATCAAAGGTCTGGATATTTTTTCCCCTTTTCTTCCTGGTCAGCTCATCTTGCACCTCCTGGAACAGGTGTACCTTGAGCCCGAGGAGCCGCCGAGCAAACACCGACTCCAGCTTCCCCTGCACCTCCCCCAGTTTTTCGCAAAGTTCAAAGAAAGGATGCATCGGCGGAGCATGACCCTTCTTTACGGCTTTCTCTAATTCCTGTCTCGTGAACTTTACGAAATCCCTGAACAAGAAGGGATCATTGCCTCCAGAAGCGACGAAATCGTTCATACTCCGGATCCATTCCGGAATTTTAGCTTTTCCATACTTGCTTCTGTTCAGGCCCTGGTCGTTGGTCAAAATCTTTTCAATATCCTTTTTCACTGAGGGCCAGGCACTTCGGACTTCCCTAAAGCAAGCCATGAACGCTTTTTCGTCTGAAGAAGAATCAACCATTTCTACCTTTGGAATGATCTGAAGGTAGGGCTGGGCCATACGATTGGAAAGAAGGCTCAAAAGGCTCTCTGGGCTCAGTTTGTTGTGGATGGCATAGTTAACAAAAAGCGGGGATGCTGAAGAGAAGTGTTTCCGCCAGAAATCATCGATAATTTCTCTTTTGAGACTTTCCTCATCCGTCAACAGTTCGGTATCAAAAAGGCTCCCGCTCTCGAAAGCGTTCTCATGGAGCATTCTCCTGCAAAAGCCGTGTATGGTAAAAATGGCAGCCTCATCAAAGGCTATGAGGGCTTCTCTCAGAAACTTTACGGCCTCAGAGGGATCTCTATATGTCTGCACCAGTTGGTTCAGGAAGGCATCCTCACATCTGCCTGCTGAGAATGCCACCACCGCTTCACGTATCTTACCTCTTATCCTGTCCCTCAACTCCTCTGTGGCAGCCTCTGTAAAGGTGACCACCAAGATCTCGTCAGCAGAGAGATTCATCTCCAGGGCGAGCCTTAGAAACAGACCCGTAATGGTGTAAGTCTTTCCTGTGCCGGCACTCGCCTCTATGAGGTTTGTTCCCTCCAAGGGGCTATGTAACAGATCAAATGTTTTCATTTCTCCCGTATGATCCCGCACTGGTGTCCAAAATAAATCAAATACAGGCTTTTCCAACTATCAAATGCCTGCTTTTACATGATGCCCCATGCTGTCCAGAATTCACGTTCCCCTCGTCGGGTGAGCAGAGGGTCATGGACTCTTTTCTGAAGTGACTGTCCTCCCGCAGTGAGCTCGGCCGAGCCGGAGGGCTTCGTCATTTCATGGCGTTATCACTTGCGTTCCAGGTGCTCCAACATGGGCCTGAAGATCTCTTCTGCGATGTTCTGAAAATTTACATCAAGGCAATCGTTGTCCCCGAAACAGAGCTGGTAATAGAGATCCTCACGTTCCCCCCTCTTGTAATCGCTTCCCTCCCAAATGTTGCGGGCCCTCATGAGAGCATCCTCCGCATGTTTCCCTTTCTCAATGGTCTCAAGGACGTAGGTCCATGAGGATTCAGGGAAAAGAGAAATGGGCATTTTCAACCCCATCCAGTACTTTCCCAAGAGGCTCTCAAGAATTTTGTCAGCATTGACCACCGGCGCATATTCCCAAGCCAACCACTCTGGCTTTTCCCTGTTTTTGGGGTCTAAGCCTGCGAGCGTGGTGCACTTCGGATAACCTTCAGCTTTAAGGCTATTCAGCGTAAGATGGTAGATCCATGCCTTGAGAAGGTCTCGCGATCTCAATCGCGCGTAGCGATATTGAATCAGCCTTTCCGGGTAAATGGCCTCGATCCGACCCGTGAGCCTGAACTGTGAGAGGTGCAGATCGACGTCGAGAGGTTCAAGCAGGCTGCTCCTCATATAAGAGGCCAATTTAGACACAAAATGCTCGATCTCCTGAGTCAAGCCCTCGTATAGACACTCTCCAACCGTGCCATGAGGGAGGCGACCCGAGGCCCTTGTGAGAAGCAGGAGGTCCTTGAAATCATGCCCTTCAAGTCGCCTTTCCAGGAGCTCTTCTCCGAGGTGATACCTGTCCAGGCCCCTGATACTGAAAGCCTCTCTCTCTTCCGGGATGGAGGCACTCTCTTCTAGATAGATTCCTAGACGCCGAGTAAGGAGAAACTTTGCCGGGTTTATGAAGAAACGACAGAGGTCCTCGAGATCGATCACCTTCCATGCCTCTTCCGGCTCGGAAAGCCCCTTTGAAATGAACGGGACCAAAGCTCTGGGGGGCTTCAGAAGTCCCTGAGCCACTCGGCAGGTTTCCTCGGAATAGCTAAACCGCTTTTCATCGTTCCTGAAATATTCGGCACTGAATCCTTGAAGGCGATGTTTTGTGACAACGTGATCAAGAACCTTCTTCCCCGGAATCTCAAAGCCCTGTTCAATGTAATCCATGAGCTCGCTGACCAAAACGGACGGAGGCACAGTGGTATTGTCCCGAATATCTTGACCTACATAACTGATGTAGAGTTTTTCCCTGGCCGATAGCATCGCTTCCAAAAAAAGATACCTGTCGTCGTTGCGCCGTGATCGGTCACCCGGTCTCGGGTCCTTTGCCATAAGATCAAAGCCGAGTGCTTTGGACTGTCTCGGGTAGGCATCGCCATTCATGCCCACGAGACAGATCACCTTGAAAGGAATGCTGCGCATAGGCAGTATCGCGCAGAAGGTCACCCCTCCGGTCATAAAGCCGAACCCAAAGCCTTGTTGATCAAGGGCCTGCATCAAATGGCTTTGGATGACCCGGATATCCACCTCGTCATCGAAAGATGCCTTCTCCTGCACGTCAGCGAGTTCATCGAGGCATCGACGGAGCACTTGCATTTCCTTTTCTGCATCTTCATCAGGAAGGAAGAAGCACTCCAGGAGATCCACCAGGAACGTGGCCCAGCCCTTCAGGTTCCTTTGTTGGCCTAGGCCCATGACACGCTCAAAAAGATTCTCTACGAATTCAACCAGAGCCCCCAGCGCTTGCGCCTCTCCCCCCTCAAGATGATCATAGGGGAGGATTTCGGCAAACATCTTCTCATCCCGCCCTGGCATGGCGTAGCCCATAAGAAGTCTTGCCAGGCCCGCCCTCCAGGTGTTTTCTGAGGATGGGGGCAGGCCTATCTGGCCTCGGCTTTCGGCGTCTATGCCCCACCTTATCCGGGTCTCTTTCACCCAATGCCGAACCCGTTCAATCTCCTCTTCAGTGAAACCGAATTTGCACCGGACCGCATCGGAATCCAGAATGGCAAGAACCTGGGAGGCTCCAAAACGGCTGCCCTGGAGATCGAGTATGGAAAGGAACGTTTCCACGATCCCGCTCTCATGCCTCACGCTTCGATCTGCAATGCTGAAAGGGATCCTTCTGGCATCGTCAGGCGGAAGATCGAAGACGGCCTGAACATAGGGCGCGTAGGTCTCTATATCCGGTGTCATCACCAGGATGTCTTTGGGCATCAGATCGGGGTCGCATTCAAACATGTCGAGCAACCGGTCATGGAGGACTTCTATTTCTCGCATGGGGCTGTGGCATGAATGGATTTGGACTGACAGATCCTTTGGAGGCATGCTCTTCTTGACTTTGGACACCTCCAGCCTGTCGCGAAGATTGAGGATGTCAGATTGGAGACAGGACAGCAGATGGTCCTCACCCGGGTCCTCGAAAACAGCAGATTCCTCGTGGCCGAACTCGTTCGTCAATTCGAAAAAATCCCGGCCCAGCCTTCCCATGGAGGCCAGGAGGCTGTTTCCTTTTTCGAGATGGAGCGCTTCCACAGTCGTCTCTTGAGTGCTCTCTCTCGCTATTCTTTTTTTTATCTCCCATCCAGAGACAATGTCTCCCCAATATTCTCTACAGGGATTCATGAGGAAAAAATTCACCTCAACATAAAGGGAAAGGCCTGCAAGGAGCTCCACGTGAAACCGGGGCAGCGCGGAGATGCCAAAAACCGAGACCCTTTCGGGAAGATCTTTCGTCTCAATGGAGGATGACCTGACCGCATCAGAAAAGGCTTGTGCGAGCGCCGCCCTGTGCTTCTTCTCTTTCCCTTTGACCAGTTCTCTCCATAGCGCAGCCTGCCAGTGGCGTTCTTTTTGCTTTTCCCATCGGAAGATCATCTCTGGACGAAAAAGCAGGTACTGGTCAAAAGTATCTGCAATACGCGAACAAAGCTGAAAAAGCTTCAGGCTCTCATATGGATCTCCCAGGTAGATGCTGATGTTTTCAAAACCGGGCTTTGAGAGCATGCCGGGAAGTCGCTTCATGATCCGCCACGTCATGATTCGGGGATCAAAGGCAGATCGTTCAGGGAGGGCCTTCAGGACTTTCTCAAAAATGTCCTGAACGAGGGTGTTGGGGAAAGGAAAGCTGCAATTTGCGCAGATGCCGTGGCGTTCTGCCAGTTGCATGGACAACCAGCGTTCCATACCCTTGCTCTGGACCACAATGACTTCTGCATCTAGGGGAGATGCCAGGGGCTTTCTCAGAACTTCGGCCATTGCCTCAGCCAGAATTTCCAGCCGATTGCTGGTAAACAGTCTTAGAGCTCCCATGGAAACATCCTCAATGACATGCGCCCCTATCTTAACCTGAGCTTTACCCATAAATCGTCTGCTGGACACAGGGGGTACATAACTCGTGCTGCCTCCACCAGCACTTCCCCGGGGACAGGAGGGCTTTTCTGAAGTGACTGGTGGGAGGGCGCCGTCTTTTCGCAGCTTATCAGCGGGGGAAACCGCAGCCCCGAACTTGTCGAGGGGAATGCGGAGGGGGCAAGACTCCCCCGCAGATAAGTTGCTGAAAAGACCAGCCCGGGAGCCTCGGAACGTAAGAAAAGCCTTCCTGTCCCCCGAGTGCAGAGTTAGGGATTATTAGAAGGCATGTACCCCCTGTGTCCAGCAGAAAATGTGGGACGTGGTCGCTATCTTAACAGGGGGTCCATCTTTTTTCCACCCCCACCACAGACCGTGTCACCCCTCTCCCTACCGTCTCATAGGCCATTTCGTCCCTGCGGAAAGAGCCTTCAGAAACATATAGAATCCGGCAAAATTGATGACCCCCCATCAGGAAGCCGATCATGAACGCCTCTCTATGATTCTTGTTCGCCTCTTTCCGTCATCCACTCAAAAAGGCGGTCATTATTAACATCCTCATATTGGTCACCGACTCTTTCAAAACCGCAAAGAGGATTGAACTCAAGAGGGTGAGGGTGGCTATGACACTGAGGATATACCAGTTGACCATGATCCTTTTGCGGATGCCAAAACCCGGTTGATATTATCATCAAAAAAGCCCCCTCTGGGCAACCTGTACCCATAGGGGGCCTTTTCATAAGCCTTGCGGTCAATAATTAGCCCACAGCATCCTTCAAAGCCTTGCCGGCAATGAACTTGGGCACATTCTTAGCCCTGATTTTGATCTCTTCACCTGTCTGGGGATTCCTTCCCTTTCTGGCTCTCCTCTTATCTACTTTGAACGTACCGAATCCGACCAATGTGACTGTGCCTTTCTTTTTCAATGTCTGCGTGATCGCTGTAAAGACGCGATCCACCGCGGCCTGCGCCTCTTTCTTAGTGTCAACCACCTTCGCGACCTCATTAACTAAATCACCCTTGTTCATACTCACATCTCCTTTCTTTAAATGGTGAACGGCTCACTAACAGCGCGCGATAAGTTTATACGAGTTTTTCGATATTTCAACCCAAAAGTGAACAGAAAAGACACGTATCTCAAAAAAATACCATGCCTGTTATGAACGTTTCTTTACACCACACTCCTTCATGAGCCTTTCCAAGATCTCGTAGGGCTGAGCGCCAACAAGGACGTGGCCGTCTATGCGGAAGGTAGGCACTGCTCTCACGCCCATTTCAAATGATCGCGACCAATCTCGATCCACCATCTCTTTGAATGCTCTCGTTTCTAGGACCTCTTGTGCCTTATAGCCGGGAAGATTGACTGAGACGGCCACATCGACCAGTACAGAAATTCTCGCGATATTCTTGCCGTCAGCAAAATAAGCACGAAAAACGGCATGATGAAATTCTGGGCCCTTGCGCTCTTTTTCTGCCCACTTGCCCAGCTCTTGAGCCAATCGGCTGTTGTAGGTTTTGGTGCGCTTACCCAATGGGAGCCCCTCTTCACGGGCCACTTGTCTCAGACGGGCCATCATCGGTTCAATCTCAACGTCACGGCCTTTGAAAAGCTGTTCCAGTGTCAGCCCTTCCTCGGGGGTATCCGGGTGGAGAGGAAAGGCTGTCCAGGAGATGTCAACCTCATAGTTCTTTTGTAATCGTTCAATACGCCCGGTAATGAAGTAACACCAGGGTCAGATATAATCGGAGAATATTTCCAGAATTGCAGGTTCGGTCATAACGTTCCTTAGGAATACAAGCCCAGGGGGGTCTCTTTTCCGTCACCAATGAACTCTAGTTTTACTCTACGCTCCCGGAGGAGGGCGCGTCAAACTAAAAATGGCGGTGTGTTGATCCGCAAATCCATCGGCACTACTTTCCTTGCCCCTTCCCCATCTCACGTTTCCGGGCCTCTTTGATTTCGTTCAGATATACTTTGATGATCGGACTCATCTCAGGCGGTTGCCAATCAGCCTCTTTAGGATCTTCGGGCCAGGTAAAAGGCAGATGCCAGACTTTCCCCGGTTCTTGAGCCTTCTCCAGGACAGAAAGGGTCTTCAGCAGCACTTCCCTCTGCCCCTCCCGATCACCGACCTGGCCTAGCAGTCTCCCATAGGGGTACTCAACCGCAGCAACTCGGGGGATGCCTATAGCCCTGTGAAATTCGTGAGTCGGGGTCAACACCACGGTGGAAAAATCCGCCTCTTCTAAGAATCGAGCAGCCAATCCCACGGACTGGCAGCAGAACGGTCAGGCAGGCGTGAGGAGGACCGCATCGACCTCTTCACTTTGCATCTTTTTGGACATAGGTTCAATCGCTTGTTCAAGAAAGTCGGTGTTCTGCCACTGGAATCCGTAGTAGGAATAAGCGGTATCCGCCAGGCGACCAATGATCCCTTCCTGCTCAAATTCCGCCATCCTCTTCAGTGGCAGCATGACGTTCATGTCCTTCCTGATGTAGGTCGTATTGATGTGAAGGTGATTGACATCGATCTCCTTTTCGGCGGTCCCCTTTGGTATCGCCCTGTAGGAGCGGTCACCCCAAAGCGGTTCCCTTTTTTCCCTCTCCATATCAAAAGGAGGGTCTGAGTTCCGACTGATCCCAGCACTGGTAACCAATGCTATGGTGGCACGGTTTAAGGGCTTGGACAGAGGGGTCCAAGGGATCGAACCTTCAAAATCCCCTTCTGGGATAAAGGTACGTACCCACGCTGCCAAGCCGGGTGGAAGAAACCGATAGCCGTCTACTTTCTTTTCAGTTTTTTCCATATACGTCTCCTGCTCTTGTAATGACCTGAATCTACAATTTATAGCAAAAACGGACTAAAATATCCCTGCCCAAAGGATCAGGCTTCAGGCCAGAACCCCGGGGGGTTGGTTGGAGGCAGGCCGGACCCTTTCCGAAGGGCCGCAACTCGGAAATCGTGTCCTCCCGATACTGGCGCGAATCCCGGATTCGGCATTCCTGTATTCATTCCCCGTTAGCCGCCGCAGCCGCCCCGCGCACCGAGTGCCTGAACAAGACGCTCCAGTTCCTTATCATAATAAATGACTTCAGCCAAGATCTTTGCGTTATTGACCCAGGAGGTCAATAGCGGTTGCTTTTCGTTTTCATTGGATGCTTCCGCAGATACCCTTTCCTGAATGTATCTACTTTTCAAGTTTTTCGTTGATATCTCTGGTCAGGTCTCCTGAAGGATCTCGCCAGGATCCATTCTGGAGGCACGCCATGAGGGGGCGATGCTGCTCAGTACACTGAAGACAACAGCCATGAAAACTGCCAAGGGAATCAAAGATAGGCTCGGGTAGGCATTGATCTGAAGAAATCTGGGAGCGAGCAAGACCGCCACCAGGGTTCCGATGCCATAGCCCAACAGTCCTCCGACTAGGGCCAGAAAAACGGCTTTCATCATGAAGATAGTTAGAATGGTCCTCGTGGTTCCTCCTAAGGCAATGAGAGTCCCGATCTCCCTCCTGCGTTCATGCGCATTATGAAACATCTCATTTCCAATACTGATCCAACCCAGAACAAGGATAACCACAAGGAGTGCCAAAGCATATCTGCGGATGGAATCCATAGTCTGCATCTGCTTTCTCGCCATCCTGCTATGCGTCACAACTCTTGTGTTTTCCAATATTCCATCTATCTCGGAAGCCACCTTTTCCAGAACCCTGTTCCCGGTATATAGAATTCGGATCTCGCTGAGAGAAAAAGGCCTTTCAAGCCATTTCTGCAAGAAGCGCAGATGAACGTAGATCCTGAGATCATCGATCGTTCCTTGCCGGGGGAGAATTCCCAGTACCTCTATCTCCCTCCCTGATACCGTCATCGTGGAGCCGACCTCTCTGTTTAAGATCCCTTTCAGCTCTGCCCCGAGAACGGCGATGTTGGAATCGGGCGTAAGGGATGCCAGGACATCCCAAGGGTCTTTATCCCCGTGCTCCCCCGCCTCCGGACGAACCATGTTATCCGGCAGGATTCCCGTCAGCACGGCCCGGGCATCATTTATCTCTACAGGCATGGTGAGGCGGGGATCGATTCCCTCAATGCCTTCTACTCCGGCCTCAAACAGCTTGAAGAAATGGCTTTCGGGCATATTCGCGAAACTTAGGTGCCCTGGCTCAGCAGAGTGATATGCAAGGAGATCCAACTCTGCGGGGATCACGATCATATTGGCACCCAGGTTTTTCATATAAACACGGACTGCTTCGCGTGAAGAAAAGTTAAGCGATTGAATGGCCACAATAAGGCCTGTAGCCAAAACAAGCGCAAGCACGGAGGTTAGCAATCGCCATCGTCTTTGTAAAGACTCCTTGAGGACCAGCTTCCATAGATTCAAAGCGTTTCCTCCCGATCTCACAAGGCTTATTTGCAGGTGGTCCCACCGGGGCCGCTGCCTGAGCCACCGCAGCCACTGCGAGCCGCTAGGACCTTCTGAAAGGCAATGAAGAGATCTTTTCTGGATACAGGTCCCTCGAACCGGCTCCCTAGCTGCCCGGACTGAGAAATTACATAGGTGAGGCTCTGATTTTGATTTTCATCCACCTTCAAGACCTTCAGAAAGGATTTCTCTTCCTGATTCGTTGGATCGACATGAACGATCCGGACGGAGTTTCGAAGGATTTCGCCGACCCCTGACACACTCCTCTTGACACTGGATGCATTTTTCCAATCCGACGCCATTATGGTAAGGAAAATGGCCCTTCTATCCTGAAGGCCTTTCAAAATGTGTGCCATGGCAGGCGTGACAAAGGCGCTTTCCAGCTTCTCAATTGTGATGTTTTCCTTGAATTGGCGCACCACCACACCATTGGGTGCCATGACGAGAATAATCGGGGTAGAGAAAATCCTGAACTCTTGCCGGATCTTATCGTTCTCTTTCTTGTTAATATCCACCTGAGAAATGATGACCTCATCGCCCCAGATCTGTGATCCTTTTTTCAAAACAGCCCTTGCTTTTTCACATTCCCGGCTACCCTCCTGGTAGAAGAATAGAATTCCGTGACGGTTCTGGAACCTTGCCTCCATGAGCTGCTCCTTCGCTGGATGCATGGGACCCACGAAGGCTCGGACCAACGCCATCCTCTTCTTTCCCTCATTCAACAATCTGTTCAACTTTGTCAGTAAGGAGGGTCGCACAGAACAATCGGCATCTTCCTTTTCACAATAGGCCAAAGTCAGTTCGCACTCGCATGTACAGTCTAACAAGGCTTTCATTCTGGATAATTCAGAATTACTCTGACTGGTGGATTCTGCAGTTTCCGCCCCGATACCGGCGGCAAAAACAAAGACGAATACCAAGGCGCACATCCCTAATGGGATGACTTTAGAGATTCTCATAAACATGACGTTCCTCCTCCTTTTTTGAATCAAGCTCGCTGACCACACCGTTTATGATTTGAAGCCTGTGGCTGCTTCCAGCAGCGTTCTGGTGGTCATGGGTCACCATGACGACCGTTATCCCATTCTCTGTAAACTCTCTAAAATAATGGATGACCTCCCTGCTTAATTCCGGATCCAGATTACCGGTGGGCTCATCGGCCAGGATAATTGATGGATCGTTGGCAAGGGTTCTAGCCAAGGCCACGCGTTGGCGCTCTCCCACGCTCAACTGAGCAGGTCGATGTTTCATCCTGTGGGAGAGGCCCACACGATCCAGAAGCTCCCGGGCTTTCCGTTTTTGCTCTCTCCACGACACT
>JASFTV010000007.1:0-27200 GCA_050050615.1 Desulfobacteraceae bacterium | reverse complement strand
GAAAATGATGTTCCGAAAGAGGTATCAGCCGCCATGCCCTAGCGCAGCGGCTAAGGCGAAAAGCGCGATCCATGTCCTTATTTTGCTTTGGGCTGTTCGGCTGCTCATTCTCGCAGGGAGCATTGTTTGCGCACAAAAGGGCTAAGAATCGGCACAGCAGAAGTCGAATTCTGTGTTTGATGCCTTGACTGGAACATCAGGAAACAGGGGATAAGCCATGGAAGGCTTTCTCGAACGCTGGGTCTTCAACCCGACAATGGAAAGAATCCTGGGTGCCGTCATAGGCCTTCTGATTATTATCTACGTCATCCGACTGCTTCAGCGTTCATTAACACGTTACATCAAGGATCCGGACATTCGCTACCGTGCCAGAAAGTTCATTGGCTTTGTTGGCTATTTTGCTGGTGTTCTTCTTTTGGCGGTTATTTTCAGCGATCGCCTTGGCAGGTTCTCGGTGGCGCTTGGTGTGGCTGGCGCAGGTATTGCCTTTGCTCTCCAGGAAGTGATCGCAAGCATCGCGGGATGGGTGGCGGTCTCATTCGGCCACTTCTACAGGCCTGGAGACCGCATCCAGTTGGGCGGTATTGTGGGAGATGTCATCGATATCGGCTTCCTTCGGACAACCATGATGGAATGCGGGGGATGGGTGCGGGGTGACCAGTATAATGGCCGTATCGTGCGTCTCGCGAACAGTTCTGTGTTTAAAGACCCGGTATTCAATTATTCGGCTGATTTCCCATTTCTATGGGATGAAATCGTCGTACCTGTTAAATATGGGAGTGATATGAACAGGGCTAGAGATATCCTCCTGAGGATTACCAATGAAATGGTCGGTGAATATGCGATCGGTGCCCGGGTTGCTTGGGAGGAAATCGTGAAGAAATACAAAATAGAGCACGCAAAGGTGGAGCCAACGGTAAGCCTTACAGCGAACGAAAACTGGATGGAGTTCACCATTCGATATGTGGTTGACTACAAAGAACGGAGGCTAAAGAAGGATAGAATCTTTAACCGGCTTTTGGAAGAATTTGACAAGACGGACGGTCGCGTCACCATCGCATCCACATCCACCGATATCCACTTGGTTGAAACCCCTGCCATGGATGTGAGACTCGGGAAGAAAGAGTAGCAAACGCATACAAACGCATCAGGTAACCTGTCGTTGCGTTTAGCGAAGCGGCGAAGCAATCTGTATTGAAAGGAGCGAAGAATTCATGAGAGGTACATCTTGCAGAAGCGTCCTCTTTTTGATCCTCCTATTAGGCATTGTGCTCTTAGGAAGGAGTGGGCCAGGCAGTTTTGCCGACCAGAAGATGGTGGCCCCTTCTCAAGCGAACAGTGCCTCAGAAATGGTTTCTCCTGAGAAAAGTGGATCTAAACCTGAGACACAGACCTTTGGTCGAAGGGTTGAGAACGTTAGGCGCGAGTTTCAAGAAATCTGGGGTTTCAAAGTTTGGGTTATTGACAACAATCCGGTGACTGTGGGGAAACTGATCGTCGCACTCGTGATTCTCGTTATAGGGATTCTGGTAGCGCGGTCCCTTGTCCGAAATGTTAGCGCCCGTCTTCTCCCACGGACTCAGCTCAAAGAGACCACGGCCTCAGCGATTCAGAAGTTCCTGACCTATTCTGCCTATGTCATAATCCTACTCTTTGCCTTGCGCATGGTCAACATCCCTCTTGCAGCTTTCGCATTCCTGGGAGGCGCGGTTGCGATCGGCGTCGGTTTCGGCGCACAAAACCTGATCAACAATTTCATCAGCGGGTTTATCATCATGTGGGAACGGCCGATCAGCATCGGAGACCTGATTGAACTGGATAGTGTTGTAGGGAAGGTGGAGGAAATCGGAGCCCGGTGCACTCGTGTTCGAACGGGAGAAAACATACATCTCTTGGTGCCTAACAGCAGTTTTCTGGAGAAAAACATCACCAACTGGACCCTCTCTGATCAGAAAATCCGAGCGCATGTGACAGTCGGTGTGGTTTATGGGTCTCCGGTTCAGGAAGTGGAAAGGCTGCTTCTGAGAGCGGTGAGCGAAAACCAAAAGGTCCTCAAAGACCCGGAACCTTTCGTGCTTTTCAATGATTTTGGAGACAATGCTCTAATCTTTGAAGTGCATTTCTGGATCAGCATTCGGCGAATCATAGAACGGCGTCTCATCGAAAGCAGTGTCCGGTTCCGTATCGACGAACTGTTCCGCGAAGCAAATATCGTGATCGCTTTTCCACAACGAGATGTTCACCTCGATGCTCAACGACCTCTAGAGCTTCGCCTAATAGATTCCAAGGATTAAAGCTTTCTACATTATCGTTCGCGCCCACTAAATCGAGGCTTTTCGCAGTCTTGCAAAAACCGGGTGTGGAGAGATTTCTTCATCAAGCGCATAAATCGATTACTCTAGAAGGTTTTTGGTGATTAAGTACGCCTATTCCAGGGTGAATTCTGTTATCCACGTTGATTGTTTACGAAAGTTTAGGAGGTCATTATGGACTGGAACTGGTTATCGCCGGAAAGTTTGTTGGATCCGGGCACCACACTGGGAGCCCTAACCCTCGCGGTGGTCGTGGCCGTTGTGGCCTGGATTGCATGCGTCGTGACAACGCGCCTCATCAAGAGAGCGCGCTGGGTCATTGGGAAACTGGAGCAGAGGGTGGATGAAACCGTCATGCGCTACATATTGCAATTCAAGAACCTGATCATTTTCGTCATTGCGGCGTTCTTCTATGCTAGCTTGATTCCCGGCCTCAGAGCGCTGGTAGGCACCATGATGGCTGGCGCGGGTATCACCGCTCTGGTGATCGGCTTCGCAGCCAAGTCAACCCTGGCAAACCTGATTTCGGGTTTGTCCCTGGCCGTATACCGGCCCTTCCGCATTGGTGATATTGTGGACGTTGAGGGTCAGTATGGTACCATAGAGGATATCACGCTGCGCCACACTGTTGTGAGGACCTGGGAACACAAAAGGCTGATTATTCCCAATGAGAAGCTCGACAACATGAGCCTGATAAACTACAGCATTGTGGACCCCCGGATCCTGTGCCGAATAGAAATGGGCATAAGCTACGACACGGATATCGACCTTGCACGCCGCTTGATTTTGGATGAAGCGAAAAAATCCCCTTACCGGGATAAAGATGCGGATGAACCGTGGGTGAGGGTGATCTCCCACGGTGACTTCTCCATCGGTGTCAGACTGTATGTCTGGGTGCCAAATGTGGACAATGCCTGGCTTGCCCGATTTACGCTTTTAGAAAACATCAAGAAGCGTTTCGATAGGGAGGGCGTGGAGATACCCTTCCCCTATCGGACCCTGGTTTACAAGAAGGACTTGCCGCCTCCGCGGCGGGAAGAAGGCAATCAGGCGGGATCAGCGTGAAAGAAGGAGGGCACAATGGCCGCAGATGTCAGTATCCGCATAGGAGGACAGGCAGGGCAGGGCATGCAAGCCATCGGGTTTATCATGGGAAAGATCTTTGTTCGCCACGGCTATTATGTGTTCACAAATCAGGACGTGGAATCCAGAATTCGCGGCGGGCACAATTTTGTTCAGGTGAGAGTCAAAGACGGGCCGGTCCAAGCTTTGAGCGATGACATTGATCTCTTGATAGCTCTTGACAAAGGGGTCATTGATCACGATCTTCCCGACCTGGCAAAAGACGGGGTGATGATCTTTGACAGGTCAAAGACCGGTTTTCAATCAGATAACCCGAACCACTTCTCGATTCCTCTAGAAAATCTGGCTGTCGAGGCAGGCAAGAGCAAGATTATGGTCAATTCGGTAGCCACAGGGGCAGCGTTGGCTCTGATGGACTTTGATCTTCAGCCCCTGTTCAATCGTTTTGAAGAAGAGTTTGGGAGGAAAGGCAGGGAGGTTGTTGAAAACAACAAAATCAGCGCCTCTGCCGGATACCGTTATGTCCAAGAAAATTTCAAGGGAAACTATCCATACAAGATTCCACCTGCTCCCTCAAAGCAGGAGAGGATGTTGATTAACGGCAGTGAAGCCATGGCTTTGGGAGCGATCTGTTCTGGTCTCAAGTTCTACTCCGGTTACCCCATGTCTCCGTCCACGCCGATCATGGAATTTGTTGCCTCTGTGGCAGAAAGATTGAACATCGTTGTTGAACCCGCGGAGGATGAAATAGCGGCGATCAACATGGTCATCGGTGCGTCATTTGCAGGTGTGAGGGCAATGACGGCCACCTCTGGAGGAGGACTCTGCCTCATGGTAGAAGCCCTAGGACTCGCTGGCATGACCGAAACACCGGCTGTGGTCGTGGTTGCCCAGAGAGCTGGGCCGTCCACCGGACTCCCTACCAGGACGGAGCAGGCAGACCTCAGATTTGTCATCCATGCATCCCATGGGGAATTTCCGAGGGCGGTATTTGCGCCGGGTGATGCCGAACAGGCTTTTTATGTCATGGGAAAGGCTTTCAATGTGGCAGAGAAATATCAAACACCCGTGATCGTTCTGGGCGACCAGCATCTTAATGACTCCTATTTCACGGTGGATGCGTTGGATCTGAGTAGAATCAAGACTGATCGGGGAAAGATCGTATTCGATGACGAGATCCCCTTGATCAAAGACTACAAGAGGTATGCTTGGGAGGACTCCGGTATATCCCCGAGGATTTTGCCAGGGCAATCAGAGGCTGTCGTCTACGCGGACAGCGACGAACACACAGAGGAAGGCCACATTACAGAGAGCGCAGAAGTACGAAAACAGCAAATGCGCAAGCGAATGAGGAAAATGGAGGGCATAGGACAGGAAATGGTGGGCCCGGAGATCTATCCATCCGGGAAATCAGATATTGTGCTCTTGGGCTGGGGATCCACCCACGGCGTGATGAAAGAGGCGGTGGATCTCATGAATCTTGAAGGCCTTCGAACTCAGATGATACATTTTAGTGAGGTTTACCCTTTTCCCTCAAAAAAGTTCCTGAATGAGACCATGAAGGGCGCGAAGTTTTTTGGCGTCGAAAACAACTATACAGGCCAGTTTGCGGATATGTTTAGCTACGAGTCCGGCATCCCCATCTTTCACAAGATCCTAAAATATGATGGCCGGCCCTTCTCACCTCAGGATGTCGTCGACCAGGTGAAGGAGCGGATATAAAAGGAGGTAATGATGCTTACCATAGAGGACTTTCAGAGTGATGATCCAATCGCCTGGTGCCCGGGTTGTGGAAACCACGCTATTTTGGAGGCGCTCAAAAAGGCTTTTGTAGAATTGCAGAAAAAGCCTCATGAGATCGTCATTGTCTCTGGCATCGGGCAAGCACCCAAAACACCCCATTATCTCCGATCCAATACCTTTAACGGTCTCCACGGTAGAACGCTCCCCGTAGCAACCGGGGTCAAGTTGGCCAATCACGAGCTTACGGTCTTGGCTGAAGGTGGAGATGGTGACGGCTATGCGGAAGGGGGGAACCACTTTATCCACGCCATGCGAAGGAACATTGACATCACCTATCTGGTGCACAACAATCAGGTCTATGGGCTGACCAAAGGCCAAACGTCTCCTACGAGTGAACTCGGCTATGTGTCAAGAACCACGCCAAGGGGATCCTTTTCCCCTCCCATGATGCCACTGTTGCTCGCGATTTCGTCAAATTGTGGTTTTGTGGCCAGGGGATTTGCGGGTGACAAAGAGCATCTTACGTTCCTTATCAAAGAAGGGATCTTGCACAAAGGGTTTGCTTTTATCGAAATCCTTCAGCCCTGTGTTTCATTCAACAGGGTCAATACATTCCAGTGGTACAGAAGCCGGGTCTATAAGATCGATGAGGAATCCCAATATGATCCACATGACAGGACTGTGGCGTTTGCGAGAGCACAGGAGTGGGGTGAGCGGATTCCTGTTGGCATTATCTATAGAGCAGCCAGACCAACCCTCAATGAACAGGAACCGGCGACCAGGGAGATGGCTCTGGTGAAACAGACGATTGACCAGGCCGCTATCGAAGGTATTTTCAATGATTTTCTATGAGAATGGTTCGGCCGGGATTTTGCTCAACTGAGTTGGGTTAGCGCCCGGCCAGGGAGATTTCTTGATCCTGGCGGTTCGTATTTTCTAGGGAAAGAGGATAGAAGGTCGCAAGAGTTGTCATGATGCAGGAGAGAAACGCCAAGCTGGTCTGCAAAATTCTTTCTTCTTTATCTATTGTTTTATGTTTCATGTTTATTTACAGTCCCCCAAGGGCAAAGAGCGTTGATTTACTGGGAGCCGGGGCCACTTTCCCTTACCCCCTCTATTCGAAGATGTTTTATGTCTACTGGCAGGAGACGGGGACGAAGATAAATTACCAGGCCATCGGTTCAGGTGGAGGGCAGAGACAACTGCTTAGTATGACAGTCGATTTTGGCGGTTCAGACTCTTTCTTGAGCGATGAGGCCCTTGCGAATGCGCCAGCAAAGATTCTTCACATCCCCACCTGCATTGGCGCTGTGGTTGTGACCTATAACCTGCCTGGGAATCCACGGTTGAAATTCACACCGAAACTGATTGCGAGCATTTTCCTCGGGGAGATTACCAAATGGAACGATAGAAGAATTGTGGAGATCAATCCAGACAAAAAACTTCCTGAAGTGGACATTGTGGTTGTGCATCGAGCAGATGGCAGCGGGACCACCTTTGTGTTTACCGATTACTTGAGCAGAATCAGTGATAAATGGAAAAGAAGGGTCGGCAGAGGTAAAGCGGTGAACTGGCCTACAGGGTTAGGCGCAAAGGGGAATCCAGGCGTTGCAGGATTGGTCAAGTATTTCCCGGGCGCGGTTGGTTACATAGAGCTTGGATATGCACTGCGGAACCGAATGCCGGCAGGGCTGTTGCAGAATAGAATGGGCCATTTCATAGAGCCGAGTCCCGTCTCAACAAGCCATGCCGCAGATATCGCTCTGCCGGAAGACACAAGGATATCTATGACCGATACAGACGCTCCCAAAGGCTATCCCGTCAGCAGCTTCACCTGGATACTGGTTTTTCAGGAACAGGCGTACAAAAGGAGGTCAGAAGAAAAGGCAAAAGCGCTTTCAAAAGCCCTTTGGTGGATGACGCACGAGGGTCAGAAGTATGCTGAACCGTTGGATTACGCCCCTCTGTCTTTAGAGGCCATAAATAAGGCAGAAAAACTCATTAGATCAATGACTTACCATGGGAGCCCAGTACGCCAGTAGAATATTGCTCTTCAGAAAAGGCTCGAGTCAGGGCGCAGAATCTGCCTTTCAGAAGACGATTTTTCTTTCTGGCCTAGCCGTCGTCGTATTGCTGGTCGCGATCTTTTTGAGCCTTCTTTTTCATTCTTTCCCATCGCTCGATGTTTTTGGCTTTTCGTTCATCTACGGTAAAACATGGGATCCGGTCGCACGCACCTTCGGAGCCCTGCCTTTTCTGGTAGGGACCTTACTGACTTCATTTCTGGCCCTGCTCATTTCCCTGCCTTTCTCTTTAGCCGTATCCATTTTTATTGGTGAGTACTTTAGAGAAGGTGCCCTCTCTTCCTTTCTTAGAAATGTGACCGACCTGCTCGCTGGGATCCCTTCCATCATCTATGGATTCTGGGCACTTTTTGTGCTTGTACCTGTGGTCCGAAATCTTGAGATAAGCCTTGGCATTTTCCCTTATGGGGTGGGAATCTTTACAGCCTCTCTCATTCTCTCCGTGATGATTATCCCATATTCTGCCTCCATTGGGAGAGAAGTTATTTCCCTCGTCCCCTCAGATATCAAGGAAGCTGCATACTCTCTCGGGGCAACCAGACAAGAGGTCATTACAAAAGTGATTTTGCCATATGCACGCTCAGGGATCGGAGCAGGGGTTCTCCTTGCCCTGGGGAGAGCCCTGGGTGAAACCATGGCAGTAACGATGGTCATCGGCAACTCGAACCTCCTCCCTCGCAGTCTCTTCAGCCCTGGAAATACGATGGCCAGCGTCATTGCGAATGAATTCACCGAAGCCACAGGAAGGCTTTATCTCTCCTCGCTCATAGAGGTTGGAT
This sequence comes from Desulfobacteraceae bacterium, assembly GCA_050050615.1. Taxonomy (GTDB): domain Bacteria; phylum Desulfobacterota; class DSM-4660; order Desulfatiglandales; family HGW-15; genus JASFTV01. The sequence goes on along the minus strand of JASFTV010000007.1, from coordinate 19,199 downwards.
TGCTTCTCTTCCTGGTGACCCTGATCATCAACGTTATAGGAAGGTACATGATCAAGAAGATAAGCGTCGAGGCGTGAATGGATCGAAAAAGGGTAAGACTCAGGATCATAAAAGACAAAGGCTTTAGGGCGATTGTGGTGCTTTTTTCTTTTGTATCCATTGTGCCGCTTCTTTTCATTCTCTATTTCATCATCAAGAATGGCATTCTATCCCTAAGCTGGGATTTCTTCACAGAACTTCCAAAACCTGTTGGCGAAAAAGGAGGAGGAATTTCAAATGCCATCATCGGTTCTTTTGTTTTGGTTCTCATCGCGAGCATTCCCGCGATTCCTCTGGGCGTGGCGGCGGGGACATATATTTCTGAGCACAGAGGGAGTAAACTTGCTTATTGGGGCAGAGTCGCCGTGGAGGTTCTCCAGGGGACGCCTTCGATTGTCATAGGGATTATTGCGTATCTTTGGGTCGTGGTATCACTGGGTGGATTTTCAGCACTGTCCGGCGGTGTTGCCCTGGGCATCATGATGCTCCCTATGATCATAACGACCACAGAGGAAACCCTTCGTCTCATCCCGGAGTCTCTGAAAGAGGCCTCCTTGGCACTGGGGGTCCCATACTATAGAACCATATTGAGGGTCGTTCTGCCTGCTGGCGTCAGTGGCATAACGACCGGTGTGCTCATAAGCGTGGCGAGAATCGTGGGAGAGACTGCACCCCTCCTTTTCACGGCCTTTGGAAACGCCTTTATGAATTGGAATTTTTTCAAACCGGTCAACGCCCTGCCCCTGCTCATTTATAACTACGCCACCAGTCCATACCCCGAATGGCACGCGGCTGCCTGGGGGGCTTCCTGCGTTCTGGTGGGGTTTGTGCTGGTTTTGAATCTGTTTGCGAGGGTGGTCACGAGACGATGGAAAGTGCTGTTCTGAAAACAGAAAGCCTCTCGGCCTACTACGGCGATAGCCAGGTGGTTAAGAAAGTAAGCCTCTCCATTCCTGAGGATAAGATAACGGCCATTATGGGGCCTTCCGGGTGTGGGAAATCCACCTTGGTGAGATGTTTTAACCGAATGCACGAAATAGTACCAGGAACGAGAATTGAGGGAAAGGTCTTCCTAAAAGAAGAGGACGTCTATGAGATGGATCCTATCATCGTTAGGACGAGAATAGGAATGGTCTTCCAAAGGCCGAATCCCTTTCCCATGATGACCATACGCGACAACGTTGTCGCTGGATACAAACTAAACGGGATCAAGCTTGGCCGCTCCCAAGAGGACGAAATCGTGGAGGAAGCTCTAAAGAAGTCAGCTCTCTGGGCTGAGGTTAGAGATCACCTGAACAGGAGGGGGACATTTCTTTCGGGAGGCCAGCAACAAAGGCTGTGCATTGCCCGCGCCCTTGCCGTGAAACCTGACATCCTGCTTTTTGATGAACCCACATCGGCTCTCGATCCCAAGGCAACCGCCCACATAGAGGAACTCATGACAGGGCTCAAGAAGACGGTGACCCTGATACTTGTGACACACAACATCGCCCAGGCAGGGCGGGTCTCCGGGCATATAGCCTTTCTCTACTTGGGAGAGTTGATAGAATTCGGCCCCACAGGCCAGTTATTAACAACTCCGAAGGATAAAAGAACGGAGGAGTTCCTGACCGGAAAGTTCGGATAGGAGGCAATGGATGCTAAAAGAGAATCTGGATGCATTGAAAGAGAAGCTGATAAAGAGCACTTCCTTGGTCGAAAGCATGATTGAAAAGAGCATCAAAGGGCTTGTACAACGCGACAAAGGGATGTTGACAGAGGTCATTGAGGAGCAAGAACCAAAGGAGAATATGCTGGAAATGGAGATAGATGAGGCCTGTATTCAACTCACAGCATGTTATCAACCCCAAGCAAAGGACTTGAGGACCATCATGATGGTTCTAAAAATGAATAACGACCTGGAAAGGATGGGTGACGAAGCCGTTAATATTTCCGAAGGCGCTTTGCTTTTGATAGACAGACCCGAGGTGAAACCTTTAATAGATATTCCCCGGATGGCCCAAGAGGCCAGGAAGATGCTTGAGGACAGCATTAAGGCATTTATGAACGAAAACACCCAACTGGCTCAGAAAGTTTGTGAACGCGATGATCTTGTTGATGGATTGAGGGATCAAGTCCTCAGAGAGCTTATTACATTCATGGCCTCAGATCCTTCGGTCATAGAGCCCTCTATTCTACTCATCCGGATCTCCCGGAGCCTGGAGCGCATTGCTGATCTGTGCACAAATATCTGCGAGGATGTCATCTATATGGTAGAAGGCAGGATTATAAAGCACGGATGCTGCCAGACTGGGAAGTGAGCATGTAAGATGGACAGATGTGCAGGATCATTACGTTGATCAGGCTAAGATCATGGATCACAGCATTTCCATCGCTCGCTCCGCAGACCCCAGAGCCGCCAGTACTGTGAGATAATAGGTATGTGCAGCCCGCCTTAACGCCAATCCTGAGGTTGGCCAGGTCGTATTAAGACCGGATCAGATTTTCACGGTCTTGCCGCACATGAAAGACCTTCTCTAACTTGGTCGTGTAGCGGGGCTGCACATAAATAGCCGAGGCCATTGGCGTCCGCTTGTTTGTTAAATTGTTTTCTGCTCTGTTGCCTTTTCGTACTGCGCTTTGAGTTGTTGTGCGTCTTGAATCTCGCTTTTTTGCTTATCAAGTGCTTTCTCGATCTTTTCTTGAATCTTGTTTATTTTGTTTTCATAGTCTTTCAATGAATACTTACTCGCGGAAGGGACTTTTTCCCCCACAAGCCGGGATACCCGGGCCAGGTCCCTTTTTGCCTCAGCGAGTTCCAATTCAAGCTTTGCCTTATCAAGCTCGGCCTTTTTAACTTTAACTTCCTTGTTTTTCCATCTGACGAACAGTTCAGCTTTTTTGACAGCCTCTTTGGCGCTTTGTACATTTTTTTCCGCTTTAGCCAGCCGCTCTTTTTCCTGTTTTGCCTCTGCCGCCTCATGTTCGGCTTTCGCAGCCTTCAAATCCAGCTGTTCCTTTTCAAGAAGGCGTTCAGCTTCTTTGAGAGGGTCCTTTGCCCTTTCCTGAGCAACCTTGGCAGCGGCAACCTTCACATTTGCGAGAAAAACTTCAAATTCTGTCTCCTTCAAAGCCTGCAGTCCCTCCGCGGAGAGTTGCGACAGGTCCTCGAATTCCACGGAGTCCTTGAAAATGCCGCCGTATGCAGCGGAATAAGCCGCTATCAAAATGGCAAAGCACAAGACTAGCTTTCTCATGATAAACCTCCTTTGGCGCATTGTTTGTGAAATTTTCCTAAACCTAAAATAGTACTTAGTTGCATAAGTCAACGGTATGACAATGTCGTTGCGGGGACCCCGCACTTGATGCGGGGGACGAAGCAATCTCGTCCTAACATGTCAAAATCACGGGTTTCTATGCCGCCAGGTATTAGTGCGGTGCTTGCGAAATGAACCATGTCGGCTGCGGACCGTTCTCAACGAGCCAAAACAATGGTACAAAATTCATCGCAACATAACCCGAGCGTCCACGACACAGTAACGCTCCCCCCGGGGCATCACCTTCACGGGGTTAAGGTCCAGTTCGGCTATCTCTGGTATGTGCTCTATCAGGGCGGAGAGTCGCAGAAGAAGATCTTCCACGGCCTTTGTATCGGCAAGCCATTCCATAAGCTTGGTTCCAATGCCTTTTCCCTGATGGGTGTCTTGAATCACAAATGCCACCTCAGCTGAATGCTTCCGCGGAAGCCGACAGTAACGCCCTATGGCGACAATATCCCGCTGCTGGTTACCCAGGGCTTCGGCGACAAGGGCGAAGGCATTGGTGTAATCCACAGTGCAGAATCGAATGGCATCTTCCCTGCCCAGTCGCGGCAAGGAGCGCAAACGCAGGTATTTGGTTCGCGTGCTCAACTTGGAGACAAAGGCCAGCCAGAGGTCGACGTCATCCTTTTTGATGGGCCTCAACAACATTCTTGAGCCATCCTTGAGAAGCACCTCGGTCTCATACTGGGATGGATATGCTGTATCAACGTCTACAGACATGTTGTTCTAACTTTTGCAAAACGCAGAAATGGGGGTCGGGGGTAAATAAATCAGTATTTGAGGCTCCTATTTCGTTCAGCGAAGTCAGAAAATCTCTTATCCCTAAGATTTCTGCTCCACCTTTTTTATCCCCTGGCTGAAAGGTCTCCCTCTTTTTACCGCGTGGGTGACAATACGCTGTAATCTGCGGGTGGAAGGTCGCCTGGCAGAAGAGGCCTCTCCGGTAGCGTAAAATCGACTTCAAACCTTTTCCCCTCTCGAAAGATGTTTAGGCGCACTTTATCACCGACCTTAAGAGAGCGAAGGAATGCCTCAAACTTCTTCGGTTCGACTAATTCCTGTTTGTTGCCAGAGGTCACAACATCTCCTCCAAGAAGCAGCTCTTGTCCAGCAATCGAAATCGGCAGCATACCACCCCGGAGCCCAGCCTTTTCAGCAGGACTTCCAGGTTCGATCGTTTCAATGAGAAAGCCATCAACAAGTTTCAGGTTAAAAATCATGCTAATTTCCTTGGCTTTGATAAGCTTCCCTCGAATGCCGAACCAGGGACGAATGACCCTTCCGTTTTGGATCAACTGAGGCAGGAACACTTTGGCCATATTAATGGGCACTGCAAATCCAATGTTCTCTGCACCTGCGATCACCGACGTATTTATTCCAATGACTTCTCCACAGCGATTCAAAAGAGGTCCGCCTGAGTTGCCGGGGTTGATGGCTGCGTCAGTCTGAATGAGCGGAAGTGTCAGGCTCATAGGAGAGACGGGCAGGATCCGGTTAACCCCTGAGACCAGTCCGCGTGTGATGGTCTGTTCAAGGCCCAAAGGATTTCCTATCGCAATAACCTCCTCCCCGACCTGCAGCGCGTCGGAGTTACCTAGAACGGCCATGGGGAGCCCTTTAGGTGGGCTGGGAATGCGGAGGACAGCCAGGTCTAGAATCGGATCGGCGCCCAGCAGGTCGGCCTCTACCGTACGGCCATCATCGAGCGTCACAGTGATGGCCTGACGTCCGAAGACGACGTGTGAGTTGGTCAAGACGAGTCCATCGCCGCTGATGATAAAACCTGAGCCCATTGAAGAGCTGAACCTTTGGCTAACCCTGAATGGATCAATAGCCACCGCAGTGATAAGCACTACTGACGGCGATGCCCGCTGGAAGAGCTCTGGAATGGGCTCTGTGCAGTCAGATTTTGCAGGTGCCTTTATCGCAGAGATGGAGAAGACAAAAAGAAGCAACGCTGATACAAAGAACCTTTTCATTTTCTTACCCTCCTACCACTAGATCTCTTCGGAGGAAGGGATATTCAGAAGGTAGAACGCCGGACACAAGATCAGAAAGCATGATCCATGAGAATCTTTTGCCATGTTCGTATTCAATTTTCCGGTATTCCTCCACCTTGGTTGTGACGTTCCTGGCTAAGGAGATACCCAAAGAGCTGCTCGCTCCAGGTCATCGAACAAGGTCTTACTGACCGAACCCATAAAAACTCTTCTTAGAAATGCTTTATTTGCTCCAGTCCTGCCTACTGCTACAGCGGCAAACCGATTCTTTTCGGCTTCTTTGAGGATCGTCTTGGCGACATTGCCGGACTCGATAATCTTTGTCTTGGTCGATTCCACTGGATAACCGCCACGGGCCAGGTGTTCCTTTCCTTTACTCAGGATACTTTCAGGGCTCTCTTTAGATGCCGCACCCGGCTTCTTAATCAGAAGAAGCGTCGCTTCATGCTTTTTTTCGTTGCTCAAAACAAAACCCAGATGGTCGGCCATCCGGTAAGCGGCATCCGAGCCATCCAGGCACAATAGCACGTTTTTGCGTTCTAAATCGGGCCTGCGGCAAAGCCAAAGAGGAAATGTGATCTTCTTTCCCAAAACTCCTTTGCTGACGCTTTCATCGAATGCCTCTGCCAGCCATGACAGACCCCTGCGGCCCAAGACCACCGCGTCATAAAGGCCTTTTTCGGCCTCCTGGATAATATCCATGACCTTGGAGAGTTGACGTACCTGGAACTTGGGGCTTATCTGTTTCTCTGCGAAGCCATATTTCACCAGCTCTTTTTTGGCCTCTTGTAGAGCCTTTCGCCCCTTTGTTTCATATTGCCTGGCCTGCTGCTCGCTCTGTGCTAGAGCGTCACGGGTGTGCTCTTCATGCCAGACTGCTGCGGGTTTGGGGGCCGTATAAAACAGGGTGAGCTTGAGGTGATCCTTATTTGAAAAGAACTGACCTACAAATCGAATCCCGTACAGGGCACTTTGCTGCTCACTCACGGTAACGAGTAAATGCTTCTCCATGGCCATTCTCCTCTTTCTGATTTCTGGGCTTTTTAGGGTTGGCAACAAGGCGGAGGGGGGCAGACCGCGCACTACTCCCTTGAGGGGCAACAAGCCCCGTGCTGGCACCATTCTGTAACTGAAGAAAACCGGGAATCAAGCAGAGTTGTTCCGAGTCTCAGCCTTCAATTCCGGGAAGCCATTAAACCGGCGGCTTCTGAGCCCCTCACTTTGCCATGATCCGGTCGTAGATCCTCTCGCACTTCGCGGCTGCGTCTTCTGCTCTTTTCGCGGAAGCTTCCGCAGCATTAGCAGCCTGTTCGGCTCGTACCGCAGCCCTCTCAGCCCTGTTTGCCGCATCCTCAGCCCTTTGTGCATTCTCGGCTGACTCCGTGCAACACTTTTCAGAACTGGCTTTCGCAGCTTCAGCCTCCCTCAGGGCTTTATCAGAACTATCCTGGGCTTTCTGGACTTTCTCCTCAATCATCTGGATCTGCGATTGGGTTGCACATCCAGAGAAAGCGATTCCCAATGCTAAGAAAAATACAAAAATAAGGACTAGACGCCCGCGTTTCATCAAAGCCATCCTGTCACCTTTCTGTTTTGAGTGGACTAAAATTCTTTTTACCCGGCAGAGGGTTTGCATAGCGTGCATACCGCCATGCTATGTCATCGAAATAAACCCTACCCTAGTCGAAGGACCTGTTAGGCTCCAGGCAGGAGGGGCACCGTCCTGTCTGGAGCAGGGCGTGCACATTTTGAGAGGTTTTTCCATGGGGATACCCTTTAATCAGAGGTTGAATGGTGGTAAAGAATATCTTTTCGATTTATATGACCGAGAAAAGAACTGAGTCAAGAAAAACCGGCTCTTCAAAGTAACGATGCTTATTCGTTCCCCCCTCCTGCACTCTCCCAGACGACATCAGGCTCGATTTGGCGAATGAGGGTCTGTGACTAGGAAGTGGCTCTAAAATGCTCTTTAGCGAAGGCGACCCGGCTTTCAACGTCAGTAAAATGGTCCTGGTTTTCCTCTACCCGTTTGAGCCTTTGCAAGAGGCCGCTATGATTGGCAATCTGGATATTCAGTCCGGGCCGCGCATTGAGCTCAAGAATTAAGGGTCCCTTGTCCCTATCAAGGACAATGTCCACACCCTGGTAGCCCAACCCGGTCAACTCATAGCAACTTGAGGCCAAAGCCAGGAGTCTGTCCCAGCCCGGGATCTTAATCCCTGATACGTGTTCACCTGTATCGGGATGTTCCTCTACGATCTCGTTTCGCCATACCGCTGTAAGCGTTATGCCGCTGCCCATGTCAATGCCTGCACCAATAGCCCCCTGGTGGAGATTCGCTCTTCCCTCTGACATCCGAGTCGGCAAACGGACCATAGCCATGACGGGTACGCCCATGAATACGATAATGCGGATATCCGGCACCCCTTGATAGGTTACGGCTTCAAACAACGGATCAAACTGGACGCGGTATTCGACGATAGCTCGGTCTTGTTCTCCCCCCAGGCTGAAGATACCGCCTAGAATATCGGACACATGCAGCTCCAGGGCTTCCTCGGTCATGAGGAGGCCGCTGGCCTTCCTGTAGCCGTTCTTGTATCGGCCGGTGATAACGAGTATGCCGTCACCCCCGCTCCCACGAGCCGGTTTTACGACGAAGTCGGGCCGTTCCTTAACTCTAGCGTGTAATTCCCGAACCTGTTTTTGAATTTCAATGACCGTATAAAGCTCTGTCACTGCAATCCCTGCTGCTCTAGCCAGTTCTTTGGTGCGGAGCTTGTCATCCACCAGCGGATAGAGACGGCGCGGGTTATACTTTAATGTATATTCCGCATTGCGCTTGTTTATCCCTAGGACGCCTGCATCAGCAAGGCGGTTTGCCAGCCCAGGCATCATTTTAGATTCCCTCCAAGCACCTTGAACCGGAAAAGTTCAAGAAGCCGGTATCCCGAATAACGGCCCATCAGTAAGGTTCCGGCAAGCAGGACTAGGAGAAGCTCCGGAAAAGTAAAAAACAGGTGTTCCGTATACTTATGGGTCATGACGAGATAGGCCACGGCTGCGACGACAAGACTTCCCAATCCTTGCTGAAGGGCCTCCGTCGGGCCACGTTCCTCCCACACAATGGACATCCTTTCAATGGTCATAGTCATGATAACCATCGGGAAGAGAGCGACAGAAAGGCCCCGCTCCAGCCCCAGCCTGTGGCTCAGTATGCTGAACAGGGCCATCAGGATGACTACGACGATCAGTATGGCAGCCAGGCGCGGTACCAGGAGGAGTTTCAGGCGTTCCAGGTATAAGCGGATACTCAAGCCAAGGGCAACGATGAGCGTGAACAATACAATGCCCCAGAGAAGCTGCGTTTCTCGGAATGCAAGGGCAATGAGCACGGGCATAAAGGTCCCGAACGTCTTTACGCCTATGACATTTCTAAATATGACAAGCAAAAAAGCGCCCACGGGAATCATGAATAAAATGCGGTAGACGGCCTGTGTTTCCAGGGGCAAACTCGCCAGGGAAAAGGCTATCATAGCCGGTTTCTTGATTTGCCCTGCTGTCATGGCCGTACTGAGAGCAGATTCCTGAGTGCGACTGACCGAGAGGCTGACAGCCACCGCATCGGCCCCTTTTACCGTTGCCAACGGTCCACCTCCACGCCGCCAGGCGAAGTAGTCCTCCGGAATACGACTTTCTCCTGTCATCACATTGAAGGGTTGCCACCTCTGGTTGTTGAACACCTCTAACCACGTTAAAATGGGAGCCTCTTTGCGGTGCTCTTCGAGTTGTATTCCTTGAACCACCCTGGCAGGAATCCCGGCGTAAAGTAACACTCGCGCTGCCGTTTCGGCCTTACTCTTCAGGGTCGGCTTTTTCCCTAGGATCACCATAACATTTTCGTTGGGCGTCAGACTGTTGAATGCCTTTAGGAGTTCCGCTACGAGGCTCTCCGTGTCCGCAGAAAGGGCATGGATTTCCTTTAGAAATCCTCTAACCGCCGTAAGCAGTGGTTCCTCGAATTCGTGGGGTTCAATTCTGGCCACTTTCCTGACAGGAGGTTCTTTGCTTTCAAACCGTCTGATCAAAGCGCGATAATAAAGGCCCTGGTAACCTCTCGCCTTCCGGATGGACCAGACAGCCTGTCGCCCCCCGTCGGATTTTTGAGTGGTCAACCCATAACCATGAGAGACAAAGCTCTCGTCAATCAGGAGAAATCGGGGCAGATTGTGGGGAACCTGGAAAGTGACCTTCACGGGCGCGTTCTTTGCGTTGAAGGTAATCCGGGCCTCAACTCTCCAGAGATCTACGGTGACATCGGGGGCAAGTGGAAAGCTTAGGACAAGAGCCTTATATAGGGATACAGTCAACCCTATGAAGGCGAGACAACCCGTCAGAATATAGAGATGACGCTTGTTCACGGCTTTTAGCCCCCAGGCCAGGTTCCGTAAGTCCCGGCAACAAAGAAAAAACCCGAAGTATTGGAGTACTGGAGTGCTGGATTATTGGGATTAACAATAGAAGCCATTGCCGCTTTTCCTTTTTGGCTTTTGCAGCACTCCATCACGCCACCACTCCAATAAGCTTCGCCATGGCCAGCAGGACTGCAAATCCCACCGGGGGCAAACGCGGGCGTGATTCGTCGCTTTACTCAATCTTGCATGCCGGTTCCCTGGTATACTTCAGGGAAGGATCCACGACGAAACTGTCTTTCAAGAAACTGCGCCCCACAAGCATGTGGAACTTGAAGCCGGTTCGATCTTCCAGATTAACCGGTACTTCCTTGAAAACTTTTCCAAGGCATATGCCCATGTTTACGACATAACGCTTCTGAGGACCAAGCCCCTTCCGCTTGATCCTTGCTGTTTTCAAGACCCTACACTCAAAAAGGATCGCTTCTCCCTGCCGGTTCAAGGCCTTGAAGCGCACCCATCTGTGACCATTACGGCTGACCGGCTGTATATCCGTCACGTGCAGCGATGAATGGTCAGCGGCTGTATCCACTTTGGCGTGAAGAACCAGCGATCCTGGATAAATGGAGACCCTTTCAATCCAACCAATGACCGCCTTGCCATCGCCCAGAGCAGGTCTCAGAACAAAGAGGCTCAGAGCTACGACCCCCAAGAGGGGCCATGAAAGTCGCCTAAAGATTAGTCCTCTGAAGCATTTTTCAAGGGGCGACCTGAGCATTTCAAACTCCCGAGATCGGGTTTTATTTGTTCTCTGAGAATCTTGGGTTGAAAGGAAGCATTGCGCGCTTCATTTAGCGACATGTATTTTCCGCTGGAATGTTTTTCCTCTTTTGGGTAAGTACACTTTTCGTAACAGTTTAGCAAAGCGCCGGGGTCAATTGCCAAAATGTTACCTCGTTTCTAATTGTACCTGACCGCGAATCCCGTTATTCGGAGTCCTCACTGGTTTGAACCCGAACTGGCGTCCTTTCTGGCTCCTCTTCCCGTGTTTCTTTTTCCTCTCTTTCTTTTTCCATCTCTATCAACTTCCCGCTCAGTTCCCTTTTTTCTCTCTCCAAATCCCTGACCGCTTTGCGCAGATTCAGCCGGGAAAGCAATCCCACGACCATGCCAACAAAGATTCCAAGGAGAATAGAAATGTAGGCCAGGCCGTAGAGCGGTAGCTCCAGATTCTGAATGTTGAAGTAGTAATTCAAATATACGAGCTGGCTGTTTTTCACGCCAAAGGTGATAAAGAATAGTAGAATGATGATCAGAATGATCCATTTGATGTACGCCATCTTTCGCCTCCTTTTGTATCGGTGGAGGAAACTCGCTTCGCCACCTGTTTAAGCAAAGTAATCTACGAATTCAAGACGGAAAGGGGCCTCTCTGCCCCTCTCCGCTCAAGGAGCAACAGTCCACATGTTTATATATTTTTCTTCTAAGTAACGGCCAAAATTCACCCGGGCACTTACTCCTGGGCCGAGCCCTTCTTCTCCAGCCACTTTTTCAAATAGCTGCCAGCAACATCCCTGCCTCCGAGCCCAAAGGCAAGCGCCAGAGCCAAGGCTGCCGCGCCGAAGACAATTCCAAAGGCTGAGGTGACAATTTCTTCCCCAACGCCCAACTGGATGAGGGCTATGGCACTAGAGAAAAAGATGATGGCATAAAAAGCGGCTTTTCCAAGAGCATCGGCCCCGCTCAGCCCTGCATTGGAAGCGGCTGTTCGGATAACGGCAGAGAGGAGATTCCCAAAAAGAATTCCGAGAATCAGGACCATGATTGCGGCTACGACATTGGGTATGTACAGGAAAATATCATTGAGAATATCAGAGACAATGGGTAAACCCAATGCATCCAAAGAGGCGATGATGACCAGGATCATGATAAACCAATAGACCAGCGATCCAAGAATTTCCGAAGGGGTTTTTACGATTTCTCCCTTCCTGAGGAAGTTCGTTATGCCTGTTTTCTCGCTGGCGCTGTCGAACCGGACCAGTTTTAGTAGCCTCACAGCCGCCATTCGAACCAAACGCGCAAAAATCCAGCCGACAACAAAGATGACGATGGCGCCAATCAGCATTGGTAGGAATGCCGTAATTTTTGTGGCAAAGGCATTCCAGGCTCCTGTAACAGTCGTCATTATCTCCATTTTTTCCTCCTTTCAAAGAAGTTATCGGATATTTAGGTCTCGCTGAGTGGTCTCAGCTTATGTTCCTTTTTGAGTTCAGTCCAGTCTCCCTCCCTGATCAGAATGCAAGAAATCTGGCACCGGAGCTCTGTCAAGATATCCGTAAACAAGATCAGAGCCCGAGATGCGACAGTCGTGCTTCTTTGGTAAGGCAAGGCCCGGAAAACGATGGTCTTTACAGCTTCTTGGGTTCTTTGGGCGGTGGACTTTTCCCTGTCATCTTGGCCACGAGATACCCTAAGAGAAATCCCAAAACGAGCACTAAGGGTATCAGAATGATTTGGGACATGGATATTTTCCAAAAATACAATCGCAAGGATATCACCTGCGTGTTCTGTATGAGGAAAATTGCAAACAAGATGCCTAACACCACAGCAGAAATAACCTTAGGCTTTTTCATAGTACCTCCCTCGCCAGATGAAGCATTCCGGCTATCTTGGCCTAGAGCTTAACCGATCGCAGCAAGGCTCCACTCGCTTTTTTGGAACGGGCGTGAATCTGCGTGCCCTTCCGGACGGGGCTCTCTGCGGCGGTTTTTGTAAAATTGATCTGTAACTCTCAAATCGAGACCGGAAAATTATGAGATCATCCCGCGCCACCCCGGTTCTTCCATCATGGGCTGGAAGAACATGATGTATGGGCCGCGAATCAGATGGGCCATGACACCATCATCGTGAATCTTCCGGATCCTGTGGTTGACAAGCACCTTTCCAAAACCCAATTGCGCCATCTCCGCCGCATCCCACTCAGTGTGAATGAGATATTCCGGCGGGCTGGGCATGGCATCCGGTGTTTTGAACAAAGGTTTCGGGTTCTTGGGCGGATTGGCCCCAAGGGTCTGTAGGGCCTCGCCCATGGATATGGGATCCAGCATAAAACTCCCTAAAGCGCAAACACCGATCTGCTTCAGGATCATGTACCCAAGAAAGCCAGTAGAGTCCGAAAGGGCCTCCATGGTGGAAACGGCCCCTTCCTCGAAAGCCTTCTCGCTGCCCGGCATGACCGTGTGCTCAGCCATTGCTACACACCGCTGAGGCGTCGCGAATCGGATCAGCTCTTTTTTCTGCTGGATATCGCCGGCAAGGTCTGTAATCTGCCCCATGGACCTGATCGGCGGCATCTTCGCCTTTACGATGCGATAAACCGGCTCCCACGGCCCCTCGATCACCATGGCGAGGCAGCTCCCGCAAAGCTCAAAAATCCTGTCAAACTGCTGTACATGAAATTCATCGTGGTCCTGCCAGCGCTTCCACATGGTATACTGATAGTTGCGGATTGGATTCAGTTCCTTTTCCATATGCACCTTCCCACCACCGTAGCGGCCAGCCAACGGGAGTATCCCGGTCTGGATGTTAGCCTGAAATCCCGCGAACCCTGGATGGGTGGCTGTGGTGATACAAACCCTTGGCCCAACCTTGTGCATCAATCGGAAGCTTTCCTCATTGTTGGCCACCTTGGACATGTTCAGAGCCAGGTAGATTGGGCTTTCAGGTTCCGCATGAGCCATCTGGGCTCGTGCGAAAGGCAAACCTCCGGCAAAAGCAGCGCTTCCCGTTGCAAGCGCAGCCAGTTTCATGAAATCTCTGCGATCCAGTCCGATTTGATTCTGGCCCATTTTCACCTCCTTTTCTTTCACCAAAAGAGCTCGTCTTGTAAGCATGAATCATTAAGCCCTCGTTTGTTTCTCGAAACCTGTTATTCCTCTAGCTCTACCCTAAGGGAGAGGAATTTGAGCATATCTTTGAGGGCTATGATACCGACCAAACGGCTACCCTCAGTCACCATGAGACGGCTCAAGCCGTTTTGATTCATTTTTGAAATGGCGCGAACAGCATCTTCATCGGGCCCGATCGTATTTTCAGAAGAGCAGCGGATAGCAACCTCCCCAACGGTTTTGTGGGCCCATTCTTCCCTGGGTATTTGTTTTATCTCTTTGGTCGTAATGCAGCCGATGAGTCGTCCGGATTCCACGACGGGGAACATCTTGAAATGGTGTTTGTAAACGTAATCCTCCACCAGTTGCGAAATGGGGAACGAAGGCGAGACGGTTACAGGGTTCAACTCCATGAACCGCCGGACGGATTCCCCCTCAAGCCCTTTACGCGTCAGGAGCTGTTGATAGGATCCTCTGGCTGCAGTCTGCAGAAACATGCCAATCAAGAACCACCACATGCCCCCGATAAAGTCGCCCTGAAGGACACGCAGGAACCCTAAAATGATCAGAAGGATACCGAATACAGTGCCGACCGTGGAGGAGACACGAGTGGCCCACCGGAGATTGTTCTTTATTCCCCAAAGTATCGCCCGAAGCACGCGGCCTCCATCCAGAGGAAAGGCGGGCATAAGATTAAAGGCGGCTAGCAAATAATTAATCCAAGAAACGTAGCTAAGAACACCGTTAACGGCATTGGGCAACCCTGTGAGCTTTCCCAATTTGTAGAGCCCGTAAAACACGAGACCGGCGATGATGCTGGAAACAGGCCCCACAATGGCCATCATGAATTCACCCTTTGCGCTCGAAGGCTCTTCGCTCATCTCCGCCACACCCCCGAAAATAAAGAGGGTGATCCCCTTCATGGGCATTCCGAATTTTCTTGCAACGAGAGAATGGGACAGCTCATGAAAGATAATGGAAAGGAAAAGCCCTATAGCGCCGGTGATGCCCATCACCCAATAGGCTTCACCGGAGAGATCTTTGTAGTAATATGGAAAGAGCCCTTTCGAAAGAGACCAGGTGATCAGGATGGCAATGATGATCCAGCTTAGATCAATCCGGACCTCAAATCCCAAGAGTTTAAATAAGCTTATCCGTTTTCCAAACATTGATGACCTCCGTCAACCCATTCCCCTGCGAATCTTCGAGCCAAAGGTGTTTCTCCGAAAAATCGATTCCAGAGCTCATCCATTTCCCTTCGAAGGCTGCCGAGTTCTCTGCTAAAAGGCCTCCATGGCATGAGTTCCATCGATATCACCCCCTTTGTTTATTGTCGGTCTCCCCGGGCGAAAAAAGAGTTTGCAACCAAATACACGCCAAGTGTACCTGGGATCCCGTTCTATCATGGCATTGGCATAGAATTCCCGGGCGTATTTCGCCTTAATCCCAGGCCTACACTTTAACGAGAGAATCTTCGGTGCCAAAGGAGTTGGGTGCATAGCCGTCTGGAGCCCAGTCGTTTTCCCAGCGCTGGCCATCGAGCAAATACTTAAACCGGTAAGTTCTGCCCGCTTGCAGGGATATGGTAGTGCTGAAGCTGCCGTCCTTTCGACGCCTCATTGGATAGGAGGCGGGACTCCATTCATTGAATTCCCCGCACAATGAGGCCCTCGTTGCAGAAAGTTCCGAAGGGAAATCGAAGGTGACACGGCATAGGCGACCCGTTTTTGAATAGTTTTTCCTCAGCAAGAGCTTCCCCCTTTCTATATTTTGTGTTTATCGGTGAGAATTTCGTTCATCTTTTAAAGTTTACAGGCTGCCAACAATGGGTTAGATATGCGAGGCGAATCCAACGCTATCAAGGTGAGGCGCTATATCCCACAACAACGGGGAGCATACTCACAGGAGATTGGCTGGGATAACTGAATGCGTCGCTCCATCCGGAATCGTACGGGTACCTGATTATAGTTCTTCGGGCGCACAGAGATTCTTTTCACTCGCCGCGGTTCGACCACAGTTTTTGCAAACAAATTTTGGATTGGTGACGAGCTTTTTGTACTCTTCAAGGTTTGACTGCACATAACCCACGTTATGCAGATAACAAAGATGATTTTCGTGTCCAGGATGAGGCATTTTGACTTCGGCCATCTTTTTGTCCCTCCTTTGTGCAAGTTTCATAGGTTTGACTAGGTAACAAGATAGTAACGCTTTATACCCTGTATTTCAGATATCATTATTTTTGCACAATGGGGTAAAAACCGTATTTCTTGAGTAGGAAGGCCTTATTTTGAGTTTGGTGATACGAAACTTGGTTTTGTGGCCCAAACCGAGGTCGCATACGCAAGCTTTTGGGTATCGTCCCATGCTGCATAGCATCGCCAAGCCATCTCCAGAGTCCATCATTTTTTGAGGCCCCTTGTTTTGGTCAAGACCGCCTGTTGGTGTCAGTAAGTCAAGGCCCATTATTACGAGGAATATCGATCCGGTTCTCATATGTGCGCCCATAAGTTTTTCGCTAGATTCACTGCCGAAGGCGCTATGAAGACCAAAGGCCCGCTAAATCAAAGCCCTCTTTTCTCGAACCAACGAAATAGGAGGAGCAAGCCGAAGACAAGGATAAGGATAACGATCCAATGGTTGATACCGACGATCTGGGGGAGGGTGATCTTACCGAAGTCACCCCATGTTAAGACGGTTTTCTTGAAGCCTGGATAGGCTTCTGCAAAAAGGGCTGCGCCTCCAAGCATTCCCAGGATGCCCCAAAACGCATCCCAGCGACCTTCTCCCAATGCGCCGGCAGAGGTGCCGGGACAATAGCCGAGTAGACCCCAGCCAATGCCGAAGATCAGTCCACCCAGGACATTGCCGCCCAAAACCGTAGACTTCAAAGAGAGCTTGATCAGTCCAATATCCCTAAGCAGATAAACACCCACCATCCCCACAAGGATGGTTGATAACATGAACTTGACAATGGTCATATCCTTGAGGCGTAGAGCGCCCAATTGTTTGTCATAGCGTATGACCCGTGCTTTCTGAAGGAAGAAACCGAAGAGAATGCCCGTGATAAGCCCATAAATGAGTATTTTCATCTGCTATCACCTCCCCCGTAAAGCATGCGGGCGGTGATGACACCCCCGACGAAAAAGCATATGAGTGCGATATAGCCGCTGACCGCCATCTGAAGCGAACCGCTCAGTCCATGACCGCTTGGTCACCCGTCCGCCAGACGTGCGCCGAACATGGCAATGAGACCGCCAAGAAAAGCGATCACGCCCCGCTTTATTCTGCTGGGCCCGAAACGCCCTTCCCACATGTCTGGTACAGCCTTCCATTGGAAGCTCTTAGATGTTGTTGAGGCAATCAGGGAACCGATCAAAATACCCACCACAAACATCCACTGCCATTCAATTTTGGGCACTTCCTTGATGAAATACGCCATTCTACCCACCCGCTCCGCACTGAAGATTTTTTCGACCATACCGGCAGAACGGACAAACGTGGTGGATGCACCAAAGTATTTGCCAGCAACCCAGACGGAAAGGATCAAAACCAGGCCGCTCAGAGCCCCTGCGAGATATGGACTCCAACCTCTATTTTGCACCGAGTTCATGAGTCCGGGACCTCCTTTGCGAGAATTGTCGAAACACATCCAGCTTGATCTGCGGGAACATTTTCTTGATTGCGCCAAGAGAAGCTTGAAAAAGCTAAGCAGTTGTTCGAATCTTCATTTCTTGAAGGAAGTTTTGACTAGATTGGGCTGGGCTGTTCCTCAGTCAAACAGGTAACGTTTTCGGGTCTTTTCTGTGTGCTGGCTAGGCTTCTTGGATGAAATATTTGATCTCAAGTGATACTTGCATGTTTGCCACGGCTAGATCCTCAAGTCAACAGGAAAACCGCATTGGAAGTGTGGTCAAGAAGATAGCCGGGTTTCCTAGAAAGGCCGTGCCCATATCATGAGGCGTAGAAGATGACGCTTGCGAGGTTATGCTCGAAGCTTATCGGTCAATCTTCCCAGAAAATACATGACATGGGACATTCACCCATGGCTTCTTCAATGAGATCTTCAGGGCCACCTTCGGGCTTGATCACCTGGGCCTTTTCGGTATCCTCATTCAGCTCGAAAACTTCCGGGCAAATTTCCTGACAGCTGCCGCAGCCGATACACTCATCTAGATCTATGAAAACCCTTCGGCTCATGTTTTTCCTGAAGCGCGATTCGTATGAAGTTGAAATGGTAGAGAGAAATATCCGAAAAGCTCTCATTTCAGATCATGACTCGACTCGCCAGTACAACTTTTGTATTACAGTACTTTCTTAGTCCCGAATCAGAGTTTCTCTGGCGCACACAAGTTCTTGTCACTCACTGCGGTTCGTCCGCAATTCTTGCAGACGAAATTTGGATTACTCACCAGTTTCTTATAATCCTCAAAATTCGATTCAATATAACCGACATTTTGGAGATAACACAAATGTTCCTCGTGTCCTGAATGAGGCATTTTTACATCGGCCATTTTTTTATCCTCCTTCCCTTGGATTAGGAGTCATGATCTGACGCCACGCAATACAGACAAGAAGGTGCGATATTGCGAGACCTTGAGAGCAGATGTCGTCTAAATCTAAGCGTTGTTTGGCGGTTGTCAAATGGAACCCAACTTATCGAGATTTTTGGTCCCCCGGCGGCCTGTGACCGGTCTTCCGCGACTTCCCTCGCCATAGGAATGAGGGCTAACCTTTGTCCTCCACATAGGGCTGACGCAGCTTGACGGCCCTCATTTCGCGAGGGCGCATTTTCATATTCAGCATTTCCACGAAGACGGAGAAAGCCATAGAAAAGTAGATGTATCCCTTTGGAATATGAAGATCGAGACCCTCCCCGATCAAGGCCACGCCTATGAGAAGGAGAAAACTTAGGGCCAGGATTCTGAGGGTTGGGTGTTGGTCGATGTAACGGCTTATCGCCCCAGAGGATATCATCATGAAGATGACGGCTGTGACGATGGCCATAACCATAATGATAACCTTGTTTGCCATGCCTATGGCTGTGATCACGGAATCCAGCGAGAAGACGATATCCAAAAGAACGATCTGAATGATCACACTCGCGAATGAGGCCGCCCCTTTCACAGACGCACGACCCTCAACGCCCTCAAGCCTGTCATGGATTTCCAGGGTGCTCTTTCCCAAAAGAAACAGGCCTCCTAGAATGAGGATGATATCACGGCCAGAAATCTCATTCCCCAGGACGGCAAAAAGGGGCTTTGTAAGGCGCATTAGCCATGTTAATGACAGAAGTAGAGCGATTCGGGAAAACATGGCTAATCCAAGCCCCAGAGTTCGTGCTTTGGCTTGCTGGCGGGCTGGCAGCTTGGTCGACAAGATGGAAATAAAAACGATATTGTCGATGCCAAGAATAATCTCTAAGGCCGTGAGCGTCACTAGGGCTAGCCAGGCCTGAGAGTCAGTGATCCATTCCATGGGTTCTTACCTCGTTTTCCTTTCTTCAGATCTTTTTAAGAATGACGTGACGCCCTCATCCTCTCACTACGAAGGCTGTGTCGTAAC
>JASFTV010000006.1:0-30499 GCA_050050615.1 Desulfobacteraceae bacterium | reverse complement strand
CGCTGCGGTCCGGGCATGGATGTCCTCCTCCTTCCTGAAGGCCTCGAGTAAGGCAGGGTCCCCCGAATAGTGGGCAAACACCCTGAGTTCCACCTGGCTGTAATCAGCTGAGAGGAGATAATGTCCCACGTCAGCCACAAATCCTCTTCGAATCTCTCGACCTTCCTCCCCCCTTATCGGGATGTTCTGAAGGTTCGGATCGCTGCTGCTCAAACGGCCTGTGGCTGCAATCGTCTGGTTGAAGGAGGTGTGGATCCGCTCAGTAGATGGATCGACCATTTTTACCAAAGCATCGAGATAGGTGGATTTCAGTTTGGATAAGGTCCTATACCTCAAAAGAAGCTTCGGAATCTTGTAGGGTAAACTCGATAGCTTGGTTAAGACCTTCACGTCTGTGGAATAGGCCTTCGTTTTCGTGGTCTTCTTCTGCACGGGGAGCTGAAGTTTTTCAAAAAGGACAAAACCGAGCTGCTGGGGGGAGTTGATATTGAATTCCATACCGGCCTCGGCATAGATTTCTTGCTCGATCTCCTCTAATTGCTGTGCGAATCGCTGAGACATGGTCCCCAAAAAGGGCGTATCGATCTTGATGCCTTGCCATTCCATGTCAATGAGAACCGGGACCAGCCTCATTTCCAGGTCATAAAACAGGTCCTGATTCATATCCAATTCGAGCCTCTTCTCCATGATATCCATCAATCTGAGGGTGATCTCTGCATCTTCGCAGGAGTATTCCATCGCTCTTTCTACCTCCACCTCCGAGAAGTTGCTCTGGCTCTTACCTTTTCCAACCAGGTCAGTGTATGAAATCATCTTGTGATTAAGAAAGTGCTGGGCAAGGATATCCAGATTGTGTTGCCGAAGGCTGGGATTGATCACATAGGAGGCAATCATCGTATCGAAATGGATCCCTCTAAGGTCTATACCGTATCGCCTCAGTACCAGTGCATCATATTTGATATTCTGCCCGACCTTGGCGATCGCTTCATCTTCCAGGACGTCTCTTAGGATCTCTAACGCTTTAGACAAATTTAATTGGTCCGGTGCTCCCAAGTAACGGTGGCCGAGTGGCAAATAATAAGCCTTGTTGCTTTCGCAGCAAAACGAAATTCCAACAAGTTCTGCGCGATGTGGATCGTTGCTCGTTGTTTCCGTGTCTACCGAGACCATGCCTTTCTGCCTGAACATCTCTCTGAGTGACCGGAGCGCGTCTTCGGAAAGACAGAGTTGGTAATTTTTCTCTTCAATTTCCTCTTGGGGGGCAAACTGGTCCCACAATTCTCTGAATTCCAGTTCCCGAAATATGTCTGCAAGTTTCTCTCCATCCGGCTCCCCAATCTTGAGATCCTCTACACGTTTCTCCAAGGGAACGAAACGATCTATGGTGACCAGTTTCTTGCTGAGAACGGCATCTCTATGGGCCTTCTCGAGGTTTTCTCTCAGTCGCTTTTTCTTGATCTCATCGAGATTTTGAAAAACATTCTCAAGGGTGCCGAACTGTCGGATCAGATCAGCGGCGGTCTTTTCCCCGACGCCTCGGACGCCCGGTATGTTGTCAGAACTATCGCCGGATAGGCCCATGAGGTCCACCATCTGAGCGGGTTCAAGCCCATGTTCCTTTATGAGGCTTTCATAGTTGGTGGATTTATCCTTCATGGTATCCCACATAGATGTTTTGGGTGAGATGATTTGTCTGAAGTCCTTGTCCCCTGTCACAACAACTACCTCAAAATCCTCTTCTTCACCCATTCTTGCTAGGGTCCCGATAATATCATCAGCCTCAAAGCCCTCCTTCTCGATCATCAGCATACTAAGGCCCTTCAGAACCGCCTTTATGTAAGGAAGCTGCAAGGTCAGATCATCAGGCATAGGGGGCCTGTTAGCCTTATAGCCTTCGTAAAGGGCATGCCTAAACGTGGGGCCTTTGGTATCAAAAACAACAGCTATGTATTTCGGTTCCTTTTCACTCATGAGCTTCAGGAGCATCTTTGCAAAACCGAAAATGGCGTTAGTCGGAAAACCTTTGGAATTCGAGAGGTGCCTTATGGCATGGTAGGCCCGATGAACGTAGGAACTCCCGTCCACCAGATACAAAATCTCGCGCTCTTGGACCATAGATAATCAACCTCTCATGCGTGATATCTCGAAGAAAGACGGATTAGAAAACAGGTAGGCTCTTTTCGAAGCAAGGCGACGCAAGGGTTCAATCCTGAGAGGCCTCCTCCGAGGTCTCACCCTCAAATGCCATGACTTGACCCTCTTTCAAGAGATCCGCCAAATCCTGGCCGGCCACTTTGAAACCAAATTTTGGCCATGGTGGCGCCTTCCACCTTGGCCTAATCTCATCCAAAGGGGCTTTCTTTTTCTTTGCCGGCGGCTTGGCTATGCGCGCGGGGCAGGTTGTGAAAGTAAAACCCACCCTTTCGCCATCATTATTGTAGAGGATCTCATCCTTTAACCAGCCAAGGTGGCGGCCATTGATGCCATACACATGCTCTTCTTCATAGAGGTAGGCAACAGGGTGTCCATCCCACAAGTAAATGGTATCGCGATAATCGGAAGCTATGTAAGCTAAGGGGTCCCCCTTTGTGTTGTATAGGATCATTTCCATGGAGAAAGAGACTCTTTGAACACGGACCTAATAGAAGATGTTAAGTCCCTGAATCATCCCGCTACCAATGTTCTCAAAGCTGTCCGTCTCATGAAAGTCATGGACATTATTAAATTTATCAGTAATGAGAAGATAAGACAACTGAAAAATTCAATGATTTTTCTGGGGCGCTGTGAATGATGGCTTGGATTGAAACAAAAGATGGGCCTTAAAAAGCTGCGATCATTCAAGCGGAACTCCGCCGAATTAGCCTCTCCGAATAGGAAGGTCGAGCCCGCACCAAGGGGCGTAATGGTTATTTGGCATAATCCACCGCCCTGACTTCTCGTATGACCGTGACCTTTATCTGTCCAGGATAACTCAGTTCCTTTTCTATCTTTTTCGCAATATCCCGGCAGAGAACAAAAGACCGATCATCATCAATGATTTTCCCTTCAACCATTATTCTGATCTCGCGCCCTGCCTGAATGGCATAGGACTTGGTGACCCCCTCAAAAGACGTGGCGATTGTTTCAAGATCTTCCAGTCTCTTGACATAAGACTCCAACATCTCCTGACGTGCCCCAGGCCGCGCTCCCGATAAGGTATCTGCTGCTTGAACAAGGACCGCAAGGATCGACTCTGGAGGAACCTCCTCATGGTGTGCAGCTACGGCATGAACCACTTGTGACGATTCACCAAATTTCTTAGCCAGCTCAGCACCTATGATCGCATGAGGACCTTCTATCTCGTGGTCAACGGCCTTCCCAATATCATGAAGCAGTCCCGCTCTTTTGGCCTGTTTTACGTTCAGGCCCAGTTCAGATGCGATCACCCCGCAGATAAAACCCACCTCTCTCGAATGCTGAAGAACGTTCTGTGCATAGCTCGAACGATATTTTAGGCGGCCGATCAACTTCACAAGTTCGGCGTCTATTCCATGGACACCCATATCAAAGGTCGCCTGCTCTCCAGCTTCCTTTATGCTCGCTTCAATTTCCTTGTTAACCTTTTCAACGATCTCTTCAATTCGGGCAGGATGGATTCTTCCGTCATCAATCAATCTCTCTAGAGCAATCTTGGCAACCTCCCGGCGAACTGGATTGAAACCGGACAGTATGACCGCCTCCGGTGTATCGTCTATGATGACATCGATACCCGTAGCCGCTTCAATCGCCCGGATGTTGCGTCCTTCTCTTCCTATGATCCGCCCCTTCATCTCTTCATTGGGCAGATTGACCACAGAAACCGTTTTCTCCGTTACGTAATCGCCCGAATACCTCTTAACAGCGAGCGCCAAGATCTCTTGCGCCTTTCGGTTCGCCATCTCTCTTGTCTCATTTTCAATCTTGCGGATAAGCTTCGCCGCATCATGCTTGGCTTCCGACTCCATTGAATTGATGAGTAACGCTTTGGCTTCCTGAGCAGATATGCCTGCCACCCTTTCCAGCTCTTTTCGCTGGCTGGCAAGAAGCTCATCATACTGAACCCGTTTGGACTTCAAACTTTCTTCAATCGTCTCGATATCCTTTTCTCTCTTGCCGAGTTTCCTCTCCTTTTGCTCATATTGTTCAATCTTTTTGTCCAAGTTCTCCTCTTTATTAAAAAGCCTTCTCTCCTGACCTTGCAACTGCTCTCTCTTCTCTTTTGTCTCCTTTTCAAAATCCAATTTCATTTGGTAGAAAGTATCTTTCGCCTTGAGAGCGGCCTCTTTTTTTATGGTCTTGGCCTTCTTATGGGCCTCATTGATGATCTTTTTTGAGTAATTTCTTATGGAGTCGAACTGCTTTTCCACGACCCTTTTACGCGTCCAGAAACCTATGACGAGACCTATAAGGATTCCGGCCAGAACAGCTCCAATCATCTGAATGAGTGTCATAGTAAACCATCCTTTTTCATATGATTATCGGCCGCCGCAACACATTTGGCGAGCGAGGTAACACGGCTGCCAGATCTTCCTGCAAGGAATGCATTGTTTCCCGTGTGCAGCCGTCCAAAAGTCATGCTCAACAATGGACAATCTGGTTTGATGCGAGGCTTTGGAATAGACGGCCTGAGAAGGTAAGAAATTGAAGAGAGACTAATTCTGACTAAGCATGGAGGCGACAGAGAAAAGGTTTGGAGGGAAATGCCACCTTTGAATACAGCTTAATATTTTATTTTTTATTTCCTTCCACATAGAAAAATATAAAAGTTTTATCTAAATATAATTAAGCTATATTATCTTTTACTTTACTTACCGCTATTAGCCCTCTTTTTTCTACCTTTCTAGCGTCTGTCTTTGCACCCTAAATGCTGTGCAACAAGCTTGTGACCCAGGACAAATCAATGAATCAAGCATTCCCTTGCCCAACCCAGAAGCGTTCCAAGAAAGATGCTCTGAATCGGTATGAAACAAGAGATTTCCCCTTCGCCTCACACCAAAAGGGGAAAATGCTCTAACGCATCGCAGAATCAATGTTAAGGATCAGTGTCTGTGTCCGATCACGGATATTGGCCAGTATTTTGTCTCGCTCTTTAAGTGCCTGAAAATAATCATTTGCGATATTGAGGGCTGCCAGTATAGCTGTTTTTTTCTCTGAAAGCCCTTCCGTATTTTCCTCAATCTCCCTCAACTTATCATTCACATATCCAGCAATCTCATAGACCTGATCCTCATTCTCCTCACTCTTGATCAGGTAATCGTGGTTGCGGATCCTGACCCTTATTGGCTCCATGAAATCCCCTACTTGCGGTTAGAAACCATTTTGAAAATTGAAGTTCTTTGAAACAGAGTGAGAACCTCACATCAGATGTCCAATTGTTCGATCTTTTCCAACAGGGATAATATTCTCTGTTTGGCCTTATCCCTGCTTGCCTTCAAGGTTTCAAGCTCTCCGGTCAGATCCGCAATCCTCTCCTCCTGAATATGTATTTTCTCGAGCAGGGATTCCTTTTCTCTCTTGAAGGCGCTCACGAATTTTATCAGAGAATCTACCTTCTCTTCCAGCACCAAGAACTGATCCGTCTCCTGTGCTTTCTGCATGGCCCTCCTTGAACAACCAAATTTTGCGTTACAAGGACTATGCCCGGAAAACCCTTTTGATACCCGGGCGATAGGTGATGAGATTTATGTATACTATCCCCTAGGGTAAAAAAGGTCAATAAAAAAGGCAAGCCTTCGGCTTGCCTTTTTTATCTTAAACTACAAATAGTTAATGCGCAGCTACGAGGCCTTTTCAGCAACCCTGATCCTGGCTATAGCTCTTTGCAAGGCCGCCTTAGCTCTCTCAAAATCAATACCTTCGGTTTCTCTCTCCTTTGCCAGTCTCTCTTGAGCCCTTTCCATAGCGCTCTTCGCCCTCTCGATATCAATATCTGTTGCTTCCTCAGCAGCATCGACCAAGATCGAAACTCTGTTGTTGGATATCTCAGCAAAGCCGGTCGTCACAGCAAGGAATGCTTTATCAGTGCCCGAGGTATAACGGAGCTCACCGGGTACGATACCGGACAGAAAAAGCACATGGCCCGGCAGTACGCCAAATTCCCCTTCAGTTCCCGGCGCAACCACCATATCCACCTCCTCCCTCACCACCACCTTGGCAGGGGTTACAACTTCCAGGCTCAGTTTTTCCATGGATCGATTTCCTCTTTGACTAAGCAGCAGCGATTCTCTCGGCCTTCGTCTGGGCCTCCTCTATGGTACCCACCATGTAGAAGGCTGCCTCCGGTAATTCATCGTGTTTGCCTTCAATAATCTCCTTGAATCCCTTGACGGTCTCCGCTACCGGCACATATACGCCCTTCGCACCGGTAAAGGTCTCCGCCACATGGAAAGGCTGGGACAGGAACCTTTGGATTCTCCGTGCCCTTGCGACGGTTAACTTATCCTCGTCCGAAAGTTCGTCCATACCCAAAATAGCAATGATATCCTGAAGGTCCTTGTACTTCTGGAGAATCTGCTGTGTTTGTCTGGCCACCTCGTAATGTTCTTCGCCCAGAACATTAGGATCTAGAATCCTTGATGTCGAATCCAGGGGGTCGACCGCTGGATATATGCCCAACTCAGCAATCGGTCTTGAAAGAACCACTGTACCATCAAGATGGGCAAAAGTGGTTGCTGGTGCCGGGTCGGTCAGGTCGTCCGCAGGCACGTAAACACACTGCACCGAGGTAATAGAGCCCTTTGTTGTGGAGGTAATCCGCTCCTGAAGCTCTCCCAAGTCAGTACCCAGGGTCGGCTGATAACCGACGGCGGAGGGGATACGGCCAAGGAGGGCTGAAACTTCCGAACCGGCCTGGGTGAAGCGGAAGATGTTATCGATGAACAGGAGGACGTCCTGGCCCTGTTCATCTCTGTAATATTCGGCTGCGGTAAGGGCTGACAGTGCGACCCTGGTCCTCGCGCCGGGCGGCTCTGTCATCTGCCCGTATATCAAGGCCGCCTTATTGATGACGCCTGACTCTTTCATCTCAAGGTAGAGGTCGTTGCCTTCCCTGGTCCTCTCGCCAACCCCTGCAAAGACGCTGATGCCGCCATGTTCCATGGCGATATTGTGAATCATTTCCATCATGACGACGGTCTTACCCACGCCAGCCCCTCCGAACATGCCCATCTTGCCACCGCGGGGGAACGGCACAAGGAGGTCTATCACCTTGACCCCGGTCTCGAGAACCTTCACGGAGGTATCCTGCTCCACGAATTCAGGTGCGTGACGATGAATGGGCAAAAACTCGGTGGCATTGACAGGACCCAGTCCGTCAACCGGCCTTCCCACGACATTTAGGACGCGACCGAGCGTAGGGTCTCCCGCAGGCATCAGAATCGGATTCCCTGTGTTCTTGACCTTCATGCCACGAACAAGCCCGTCAGTCGAATCCATGGCAATGGTTCGGACAACATTGTCCCCCAAATGCTGGGCAACCTCTACAACCAGGTTGTCCTCCATATCGTCAATAGTAGGGTTCGTTAAATGCAGTGCCGTGAAAATTGCAGGCAGCTCGCCCTCTGGAAATTCTACGTCAACAACGGGCCCCATGACTTGGATTAACTTCCCCTCATTCATAATTCGCTCAACACCTCCTTTTGATTTCTCAAAATCGTCAAAACGCTGGCTATCGGATACCCATCATCTGAGAGCTTCTGCACCGCCCACAATATCCATCAATTCTGCCGTAATGGCCGCCTGTCTTGCCTTGTTGTAGACCAAGGTCAAATTCTCTAGCATCTCTGAACAGTTCTTGGTCGCATTGTCCATGGCCGCCATACGGGCTGCATGCTCACTTGTCTCCTGGTGCAAAAAGGCATTGAAAATCTGTACACTGATATATTTGGGAAGTACTTCGATGAGAAGCTTTTCGGCACTGGGCTCACAAAGGTAGTCTACCATACCTTCAGCCTTTTCCTCCGTTTTAGGGGGCTCGATAGGAATCAGCTTAACCAGCGTGGGTTCCTGTTTGACCATGCTGACAAAGCGAGAGTAAATCATATAGACTTCATCGATTTCATCGTTCAAAAATCTGTCGATAAAACCTTTCGTCACCTGATTCACAAAGGATATATCAATGGCTCCGTATATGTTCGTATGGCTGGTCGTGATATTGAAGTTCCTCTTTCTGAAAAAATCCCTTCCCTTTTTTCCCACCGAGGTTAGACTGTATTCCTTGCCCCTGGCCTGCTGATCTTTTACCCACTTCTCAGCCATGGTCATGGCATTTACGTTAAAACTTCCGCACAATCCTCGATCCGCAGTGAAATGGAGCAGCTCGACTTTTGATATCGCTTCCTTTGCGACAAGCAGGGAATGAATCTCGGGATCGATACGGACCGCCAGATTTTCCAGGACCTCTGCGAACTTCTCGGCATAAGGCTCGAAGTTTTCCATTCTTCCCTGGGTGTTCCGCAATCTGGCTGCAGCCACCATGTTCATCGCTCTGGTAATCTGCCTGGTCTTCTTAACGGCACCTATCTTGCGTAGGATATCTCTTAAGGTGGCCATCTATGCTCTCACTGTTTATTCTATGGTTAAGTGGTTGGCTGGAAAACCGTCTTGAACTCGTCAAGAACCTTCTTCAGGTTTTCTACCAATTCATCGCTGATCTCCGTTTTTTCCTTGATCTCATTGAGGAGTTCAGGGTGCTGGTTTCCCATGAATTCAAGCATCTGTTTTTCGTAATCCCCGATAGACTCAACAGGCCATTCATCCAGATATCCATAAGTCCCAGCAAACAAGATCATGACCTGCTTTTCTGCTGTCATAGGCTGATATTGGGACTGTTTCAGAACTTCAACCAACCTGCGGCCTCGCTCAAGCTGTCGCTGGGTCGCCTTGTCCAGGTCACTACCGAATTGGGCAAAGGCTTCCAGTTCCCGGAACTGGGCCATATCCAAGCGTAAGCTTCCGGCAACTTTTCTCATCGCCTTGGTCTGAGCTGCCCCGCCGACTCGTGACACGGAGAGACCCACATTAATCGCCGGCCGGACGCCTGAAAAGAAAAGACCAGGCTCCAAGTAGATCTGGCCATCCGTAATGGAGATCACGTTCGTTGGAATGTAGGCGGAGACGTCACCTGCCTGGGTCTCAATGATGGGCAGGGCTGTCAGGGAACCAGCTCCCAGTTCTTCATTCAGTTTGGCTGCCCGCTCCAAGAGGCGCGAGTGGTTGTAGAAAATATCGCCGGGGAATGCTTCCCGTCCCGGAGGCCGCCTGAGCAGCAGAGAAACCTGCCGGTAGGCTGCAGCCTGCTTTGAAAGATCATCATAGATGATGAGTGCGTGTTGACCTTTGTCCCGATAATATTCACCAATGGAACAGCCAGCATAGGGGGCGATGTACTGCTGGGTGGCCGGGTCGCTGGCGCAGGCCGAGACAATGGTCGTATACTCCATGGCACCGTGCCGCCTGAGCAAATCCACCACTTGGGCGACGGTCGATTTCTTTTGGCCAATGGCCACGTAAATACAAAAGACATCCGTCTCTCTTTGATTGATAATCGCATCAACACATAGGGCCGTCTTCCCGATCTGTCTATCCCCGATGATCAATTCGCGCTGCCCCTTACCGATGGGGGTCATGGCATCGATCGCCTTGATCCCTGAATACATTGGCTCGTTCACGGGCTGACGGGCAATGACGCCGGGAGCCACCATCTCAATCCTGCGGGACTCTTTGGCATCAATGGGCCCTTTGCCATCTAAGGGAGTGCCTACAGCGTCAATGACACGGCCCAAGACCGCTTCTCCTACCGGTATTTCTGCGATTCGGCCGGTTCTCTTGACGGTGTCCCCTTCCTTGATTTTGGTATCATCCCCCATAATGGCAACACCCACGTTATCCTCTTCCAGATTAAGGCAGAGTCCATAGATGCCCCCCGGAAACTCAAGCATCTCCATGGCCATGGCGTTTTCCACGCCGTATACGCGAGCGACACCATCACCGACGGATAGGACCGTCCCGGTCTCGCTCATCTCAACCTTCCTTTCATAGTCTTTAATCTGGCCCCGGATGACCTGACTAATCTCTTCTGCTCTGATTTCCATTATCTGTATTCACCCCTTTTTAGTGATTCTTTGAGCCCTTGTAACTGGGCTTTAATACTCCCATCTAGAACCAAGTCACCCACCCTCACGATGATGCCCCCAATGAGGCTCTCATCCTCCTTGATTTCCATCTTGACTTTCTTTGCCGTCATCTCTTCGAGGACTTTTTCCAGTCTGGTTTGCGCACCTCCCTTGAGAGGTCTGGGTGTAATCACCTCGGCGCGGGCTATGTTAGAAACCTCGTCGGTGAGTCTTTCATAGTAGTCGCTGATCTCTTTGATGGCTCCGATCCTCTCCTTGTCCAGCAGGAGATTCAGGAAACTCCGTATGATACCTGAATAGTTGCTCTTTTCTAATACGGCATGAAGTATCCTCTTTCGGTCTTCAATCGCAAAGATCGGGTTGGAAATGACTCCTAGAAGCTCTTTGTTGTTCTCACAAATCTTAGAAAAATCAAAAAGTTCTTCGCCATATTGCTGAAAACGGCCGTCCTCCTGTCCAATGCTCAGCAAGGCCTTTGCGTACCTTTTTGAAACCTTTGATCGGATCAATGTGTCTTTCCCACCCTTTCAATGAATTCATCAACGAGCTGCTCCTGATCCTTGTCTGTGATCTCTTTAGAAATGATCTCCTGAGCCTTTTCAGTCGCGAGGCCGACCACTTCCTCTTTTAATCGATCTCTGGCAGCCCCCATCTCTTGCTGTATCGTCAATTCGGCCTGTTCAATGATCTGTTGGACCCTCTCCTTCGCTTCGGCGATGATCTTCTCCTTTTCAGCGAGCCCCTCCCTTTTGAACTGTTCGATAATCTCTTCTTTTTCGTCTCCGAATTCCCTGAGCTTTTTCTCCATTTCCTGGTATCTGTTTTCCGCCTCTTCCTTTCCTTTCTTCAGATCATCAAGTCTCTGCCTGATTTCCTCACTTCGAGCAGAGAAAAAATCCTTGATACCGACCTTTTTGAGTGCCCAAAACAGAATGATCGCTAGCAGGGCAAAATTAATAGCTCGATAAAGGAGGTCCACAAGGTCACCACTTCGATCTGCGCCCTCATGCCCCCCAGCCGCAAAGGACGCACCGCAGAGGAGAAAAAAGGCGATCACTGGAAATATGATAAAAACGGATCGTTTACCCTGACTCTCTTGCCGTCTAAGCATCAAACGCTCCTTCCCAGGATCTTTTCAGCCAACTCTTTAGAAAAAACCGCCAACTCATTTTCCAATGATTGGCGGGCATCAACCAGTGTACGGGATATCTCGTCTCTTGCCTGTTCAATCTTTCCTGCTGCTTCAGAAGTCGCCTCCCCCAGCATGCCTTTTTCCTCTTCAAGGCCGTCGCTCTTTAGCGTCTCCTTTTCTTTTGCGCCTTCCCTCCTCGCCCACGCAACACTTTCTTCAAGCTCTTTTGTGTACTGGGCAGACTTATTCTGAAAATCCCCAATCATACCCTCATAGGAATCCATTTCCTCTCTTCTACGAGTCAGTATCTTGCGAATTGGTCTGTAAAGGAGAATATTCAGAATGAACAGGAGGAAGAGAAAGTTCGCGATCTGAATGATCAGCGTAAAATCGATCTTTAGCATGGGGTCCCCTTCCTTATTTACCCCCTTTCCCTTTCAGGGTATGCCTTTTATTAAAAGAGAGATCCTTTTGTCAAAGCTTTTTTACTAAGGCCTCCAAAATTTTTGGTTTTAGCCTTGACCTAGGTGATGACAGCCAGTTTCTGATCGTCCGATTTGTCCCCCTTTTGCATGCGGCAATGCCCTTCAAAAACAACGCCCTCGTCTATCACCACGATAGGGGATTGGATATTGCCGAAAACCCTTCCAGGGGCATGGATCTCGATCCTTTTTGTAGCAATGATATTGCCCCGAATTTCTCCGCTGATAATGATATGGGATACATAAATATCGGACTGAAGAATCGCTTTCTCACCGACAATGAGGATTCCTTCAGAATGAATCTCCCCCTGAAAATGGCCGTCTACTCTCACAGCCCCTTTGAAGGAAAGCTTCCCGTCAAATTCTGTATTTCTACCTAAGAATGCATTGATCTCGTCACCCTTTTTCATGTCAAATCTCTCAATTTTTGAACGCATCTCCTTAACATATAGGGAACCCCATTGCAAGCAAAATCACGGATAAGTGCATAGGAAGCAAGGTTTTCTCACTGAAACATAAAGCGCCTCATACTGATGTTCATCAGTAGACCCATGCCTGCCATCGTTGAAACAATGGATGAACCTCCATAGCTCAACATGACGAGGGGTATGCCTACCACCGGAAGCAGCCCTGTAGCCATGCTCACGTTGATGACCAACTGCCAAAAGATGATGGCGACAATACCTAAAGCGATGATGGCCCCAAACTTGTCCTTGGACGTTTTTGCGATATTTATGCCCCAGAGCATCAAAACCAGATAGAGCAAAAGCAAAAAGACGGAGCCCACAAATCCCCACTCTTCTGCAAGCACTGAAAAGGCAAAATCGGTGTGTTGCTCCGGTAGAAAATGCAATCTGGTCTGCGTTCCTTTGAGAAAACCCTTTCCCCAGAACAGACCGGACCCGATCGCTATTTTGGACTGGGTGATATGATAACCCGCTCCCAGAGGATCCATCTCGGGGCTGAGAAAAGCTAAAATGCGCTTCTGTTGATACTCCTTCAGGTTGGCCCAAATGAAGGGTGCGGCCGAGATCGCAGTCAGAATCAGGATCAACAGGGATTGCCACTTGATCTTGACGAACAGGAGAATAGAAAAGCAGACGACCGCTATCGTCAGGGCGGTCCCAAGATCGGGCTCTTTTACAATCAGGAAACAGGGTACCGCGATGAAAAGTAAAGGACGCCAAAGATCTCTCAACCTGTATTCATGAACCTGGCCATGCTCGTTGAAAAACTTGGCGAGTGTTATGACCAACATAATCTTCACCAGCTCCGAAGGCTGGAATGAAAGGCTGCCAAGAGACAACCATCTTTGCGAGCCTGACCGCGCTTCGCCTATGACAAATACCAGCACAAGCAGAGCAACGGAAAAAAAATAGGCTGGATAAGCGAGTCTCTCTAGCACGTGATAATCGAATGTGGTCATTATCAATAAAACCCCAAACCCAATCAAGAACCAATAGATCTGTTTCATGAAGATCTGCGAACCGCCCTCATGCCGTATAGGATAGGTGGCGCTGTAGAGATTGAGCACGCTTATTGTTCCTATAAGAAGCAATAAGAGGAGAAGAATCCAATCGAAATTCTGAACCAATCGTCTATCGAACATTTTCAGACTCCAAGAACTCGGCCCAAAATGGCCCCCGAATGGGGCCTGATTGGCCAGTCTATAGTTTTTGGGACGCTGGATTACCTCTTTTCGAGGTATGCCTTGATCAATTCCTTGGCGATCGGTGCTGCAGCGCTTCCCCCATGTCCACCATGCTCTATAAGGACGGCCAGGGCCAGCCTGGGGTTATCTACCGGTGCAATGGCAATGAACCAGGCATGATCAATGAATTCAGGGGGTAATTCATCATTCTTATCAATGGCTTTCTCTGTTTGAAGGCCTACGACCTGAGCGGTTCCTGTTTTTCCAGCCACCGTCGTATTCTTCAGTCTCGCCCTTGAACCGGTGCCATGCGGCTCATTAACAACACCGATGAGGGCCCGTCTAATGAGTTCAAGATTTTCCTCTTTGGCCTTTATTCCTCCCGTTGATGTCGGCCTCATTTCGTACACGTTATTTCCATCCTTGCCAACCCGTTTGATGGCTTTGGGTTGATAGAGTTGGCCGCCGTTGAAGATTCCAGATATCAATCTGGCCATCTGCAAGGGGGTGACCAACAAGAAGCTTTGTCCGATAGCCATTGAGACGGTCTCCCCGGTCTGCCACGGAACACCCCATCGCCTGAGTTTCCATTCACTCGTTGGGACGAGCCCCGCTTTTTCAAAGCCAAGCTCAAACCCAGAAACCTGACCCAACCCGCACATCTTTGCATAATGGGCGATCGTATCAATACCGAGGCGTTTTCCCAGTTTGTAGAAATACAGATCACAGGATTCGACCAGGCCCCTGTGAAGGGCCACGTTTCCATGCCCCTGCCGGCGCCAGCAACGATACGTGTGATTTCCCAACCTGTACGTCCCGTTGCAAAACGTCTCCTCCGCAGGGTCAAGGATGCCTTCTTCCAGTCCTGCCAAAGCAACCACAACCTTGAACACCGAGCCGGGAGGATACAGCCCTGAGATGGCCCTGTTCTGGAGGGGATAGTCTTTGCTGGAGATGATCTTAAGCCACTGTGACTTATCTATACCTCCAATGAATAGATTGGGATCAAATACAGGACTGCTGGCCATGGCAAGGACTTCACCATTATTGGGGTCCATGGCCACAATGGCCCCTTTCTTGTCCTTGAGTGCCTTTTCAGCCAGAAACTGGAGATCCTTGTCGATAGTGAGCACGATATTTTGGCCTGGGACAGGCGGCTTTCTGGAGACCACTCTTAGCTTCCGCCCCGCAGCATCCACCTCAATCTGCTCTCCGCCCCTCATCCCGTTCAAATGCTTTTCCCATGCTTTCTCTACGCCATACTGACCTATCAGATCACCCGCTTTGTTATTCCTATACTGACCGCTTCTTATCTGCTTTTCGCTGATCTCCCCCAAATATCCAATCAAGTGAGATGCGAACTCCTTGAAAATATAGTGTCTCTGAGGCTTTACCTGGATCATGACGCCAGCAAGGTTGAACAGATGGGTTTCAATGACTGCAAGTTCCTCTCGGCTCATATTTCTCTTTATCAGAACCGGCTTAAATGGATACATTCGGGAATCCTTATCCAATCTTCCCTCCACATACTGTGGAGGAAGACCGATCAATTCTTCGAAGCGCTTCAAGAGTTGCCGCGGATTCTGAATCTCTTCCGGAATAATGTACATATCAAATGAGGGCCGGTTATCCACAACCAGTTCTCCGTAACGGTCAAAAATCATTCCCCTGAATGGTGCAATATCCTGAAGATGAATACGATTATTCTCGGATTGGGTTCTGTAGGCGGGGCCATGCGCTATCTGTAGCAACCAAAGCCTCATCACGAGCGCAGCAAGGACCGCGATGATTAGGAAGATCACCAGCCTTAAACGCTTGCTGTAAACCTCAACAGAGATCGGGTCAAAGCCTGAGCGTCTCAAGGAAAATCCTCCCCCGGAGAAAAGTGCCCTTAGAAAGCAAAGAGGTCATACTCAATCATAAACCTTGTTGGATACCCCTTGTGGAAACACCTTCTATATGATTGAAGATATAAAAGATTGCTGGTGCAATCAATCCAGTCACGATGGCTGATAGCGCAAATGACAGAAACACAGAGGCAGACAAAATTATCTCTAGCGAGAAGGCTTCCATGGCGGCTAAGAAGAGGATCTGCTTTAAGAAGACGGCAAGCGCTATGAGGCTAATCTGCCCTCGCGGCGAAAGGAGATCAAAGAAACGGCATCCAAAATTGATGGACAGAAAGGCTAACAAATAGATGAGGGTATAGAGCCCCAGTATGCCTGCCGAAAAAAGATCCACCAAGATGCCCTGCACAAAGACGAAAATCGCCGCCCCACAGGCTCCGTGACGTATCAAGATGTAGGCCGTGAGAACGATCACGAGATCCATATCCAGGAAGCCGGGCATGATTTGATTTTTCAGATTCCCCTTGACGAGCACGTAGAGGAGGGAGACAAACCATGCCAGGATATATGCGACTAGTCGGCTTCTTTGGGTTGACTTAATAATGGATCCTCCTTCAGAACAACCAACACTTCTTCCAATTTGGCAAAGTCAACGGTGGGTCTGATCTGGATATCCTTGAACAGTTTCCAAGGAATATTGGCTACTTCCAGCACCTCACCCACAGGAAGCCCCTTTGGGAAGACACGTCCCATTCCTGATGTAACGATCACGTCGCCCGCCAAGATGTCGCTTGTTTTGACCACATAATCGAGCTTACAGAGCTTCGGGGACAATCCCTTCACGATCCCTTTTTCCCGGGAACGCTGGACAAGACAGTCCACGGCGCTGTTTTGATCAATGATTAATAGGACCTTGGCGTAATTTGGTGAGACAGAAACCAGCCGGCCCACCACCCCTTTGGCATCAACCACGGGCATGTTGACTTTCAGCCCGGAATTTTTTCCCTTATCTATGATAACCGACTCAAACCAGCCGGACGGATCTCGGCCAATGACTTGGGCAGCCAATACCGGCCAGTTTATTGTCTTCTTAAACTGAAGCATCTCTTGAAGACGCTTATTCGTGGCTACCATTTCCCGGTAGCGATCATTTTCCATCCTGAGGGCATTGATCTCCCTCTGCAAACGGGCATTCTCACTGCGAAGGTTTATCAAACCAAAGTACCTCAGCCAGACACCTTCGACAACGTTGACAGTTTTTCGTATGAGTTTTTGTAGCGGGCAGGTGATTTCGATAATGATTTGCTCAGCGGGATTCCATGATCGCCGTTTTCCCAGATTGGATGAGATCAAGAAGAGAGCTATGAAAATAAAGACGATCCATATCCAGAATGTTCTGATCCGTTTTAAGTTCAGCAATTATCCTTGAATGCTCCTGAATGACTTATTATTTTATGGCGACCTCTCTTAGTATGGAAATATTGTCCAGGGCCTTTCCGGAACCCAGCACAACCGCAGAAAGAGGATCCTCCGTGATCGTTATAGGGAGTTTCGTCTCTTCTCTTAAAAGGATATCTAGATTCCCGAGAAGCGATCCTCCGCCCGTCAGAACAATTCCGGTGTCCACAATATCAGCCGCCAGTTCAGGAGGGGTCTGCTCTAAGGCAATTCGCACCGTTTCTATGATCGTTTCCACCTGTTCCGATATGGATTTTCTGATTTCATCCGAATCTATGGTCAAAATCTTAGGAATACCGGTCACCAAGTCCCTGCCTTTGACCTCGATGGTTCCTACCTGGTCGGTCGGATAGGCATTCCCTATTGTGGTCTTGATGATTTCGGCCGTTGAAAGGCCAATGAGAAGATTGTATTTTCTCTTGATATGTTGCAGTATGGCCTCATCCATTTTGTCCCCGGCAACCCGAACGGACTTGCTATAGACAATCCCTGCCAGCGATATAACAGCCACCTCTGTCGTGCCCCCACCAATATCAACGACCATATTGGCCTTGGGTTCCGTAATAGGCAATCCGGCCCCTATAGCTGCAGCCATGGGTTCCTCTATGAGATAAACCTCCCTGGCTCCTGCCGATTCCGCCGATTCCCGCACCGCCCTCTTCTCTACTTGTGTGATCCCGGAGGGAACGCAGATGATCATCCGAGGCCGAACGAGGCTTCTGCGGTTGTGGACCTTTCGGATAAAATGCCGCAGCATGGCCTCCGTGATTTCAAAATCCGCTATCACACCGTCCTTCATGGGGCGGATGGCCACGATGTTACCGGGCGTTCGCCCCAACATCATTTTTGCCTCTTTACCTACAGCCAAAACCTTGTTACCGCCCTTAGCGTCTTTTCTTACGGCAACCACAGAGGGCTCACTCAAAACGATTCCTCTTCCTTTTACATAAACACACGTGTTTGCAGTACCGAGGTCGATCGCCAAATCATTAGAAAATAGTCCCAATATGGGATCCAACAGCATGCTCGTTGTCTCCTTTCAAAACCATGAGCTTTTTGTACAATTATCCAGAATAATCACACACAAAGTCAACCAGATAGATTTCTCCCCTTGACAAAGATGCAAAATTTTGTCTAATAAGGCGTTTATTTTGATTTCGGTATGAAATCGGGTATAATGCGCTATGAAAAGAACTTTTCAACCAAGCAATATCAAAAGGGCACGCATGCATGGGTTTCGGGCGAGAATGCGTTCGAATGGAGGTATAAAGGCCATAAAACGCAGAAGAGCAAAGGGACGAAAACGCCTGACCGCATAATCAATAGCCCCAACCGTTTGGAACGATTACGATATCTACATGGCCTCTTTCACCTTTACAAAGGATGAAAGGTTATTGAATCGAAAGGATTTTGTCAACGTAAATCGGTTGGGCAAGAAACATCATACGGCGCATCTTACGATCATCTTGATGCACAATGGGCTGGGCATCACGAGACTGGGGATTACCGTAAGCAAGAGGACAGGGAATTCGGTAACGAGAAATAGGGTCAAGCGAATCATCAGAGAATTTTACAGACAACACAAGACCCATTTTCCCCGTAGTCATGATATCGTCATCGCAGCGAGGAAAGGTGCCGGTTATCTGGATTTTTGGAGAATAAAAGAGGAACTTGGTGAGTTTTTCCTGGATAAAGAGTTCCGTGTATCATCTTAGATATATACCGATAGGTCTTATTGGCATATATCAAAATCTGATCTCACCCTTCCTTTTCCCTTCGTGCCGTTTTTACCCCACTTGCTCTTCGTACGCTCGCCTGGCTCTCAAAAAGTATGGCGTTTTGAAGGGGGGCATTATATCATTGATTAGAATTTGCAAATGCCATCCCTTCCATCCCGGAGGGTATGATCCCCTCAAATAGAGCGATTTTGATTACCATCCATGGCCATTGAGAAGGCCAAAGCTCTCAATTTGGGTTGTATGCTTTAAGGTTTCATAAATGGAAAAACGAACGATTCTTGCATTTGCCTTATCTTTCTTGATTCTGTTAATTTGGTCATTCCTTTTTGCTCCAAAGCAGGAGCAAGCCCCAACAAAAGGGAAACCTCAGAAAAAAGATGACGTCACAGTCTCTGAATCGGCCGAAGCGCCTGCTCTCAAACCAAAACCCCCGGGGGTTGTCCGAGAGGAGGACCAGACCGTCCTTGTTCCCAAAATTGGAACTGAGGAAAAGCAGGTTAAGGTTGAAACACCCCTTTACGAGGCGATCATTTCTAATGCGGGGGGATCCATAAAGAGTTTCAAGCTTAAGAAATACCGTGTGGCGGCGGACGCCGACGCCCCCCTTGTTGAACTCGTCAACATGAAAAAAGAGGGGGAAAGCCTCCTCAATGTCAGTTTTAATCAACCATCAAAGCAAGGCGCAAAAAGGCTCTTTTACCACGTCAGTGATGAATCTCTCATCCTTGATGCCGGCTCTTCACCTCGAGACCTGATCTTCAGTGCCGTCACGCCCGACGGTCTTTCAATCCGTAAAATCTTTCGTATCTATCCGGACAGATATCCTATCGATCTGCTCGTAAGCTTTTCAAACAATACGGAAAAAGATATCCGAGGAAATCTTAAGGCTTCCATATCGAATCTGCCGCCGGAAAAGAAGAAGAGTTACTACTCTTTTGTTGGGCTGTCACTCCTTCTAGATGATGCGCTGGAAGAGATGGAGCCCAAAAAACTGAAGGAAGAAAAGAGATTTCAGGGACGAATTGGGTGGATCGCTTATGAAGAGGATTACTTTCTGACGGCCATTATTCCCGAAGACCATTCAGAGGCCAACTTCTCTGGGCACTCCTTGCCCTCGGGGATTATTACAGGGACCTATACATCTCCCCCTGTTTCTTTGGGATCTCGCAATCAGCTGTCCTCTCATTTTACGCTCTACATGGGTCCCAGGGATGTGAGCATCCTCAAGCAAATCGGAAAAAACCTGGATCTGGCGATCGATTTTGGGTGGTTCGACATTATTGCCAAACCACTCCTTTACAGCTTGCGATTTTTTAACCAGTACGTTCACAACTACGGCGTGTCCATTATCATTCTCACTGTTTTGATCAAAATCCTATTTTGGCCCCTTACCCATAAGAGCTACAAATCCATGAAGGAGATGCAAAAATTGCAGCCTCTGATGGCCAAAATAAGGGAAAAATACAAAAACGACAAGCAGCAGATGAACAAAGAGCTAATGGGCCTGTACAAGACTTACAAAGTGAATCCCATGGGCGGGTGTCTGCCCATGGTCATTCAAATTCCGGTTTTCTTTGCCCTGTTCAGGATATTGGGTAGCGCGATCGAACTGAGGCACGCACCCTTCATGCTCTGGATTACCGATCTGTCGGCTCCTGATCGGTTGTTCCATTTTCCCTTTAAAATACCCTTTATGTCACCGCCCTATGGCATACCGGTGCTGACCTTACTGATGGGACTGTCTATGCTCATTCAGCAAAAAATGACGCCAACACCCGGGGATCCCACTCAGGCCAAGGTGATGATGTTTCTACCGCTTATCTTCACCGTATTGTTCATTAA
This sequence comes from Desulfobacteraceae bacterium, assembly GCA_050050615.1. Classification (GTDB taxonomy): domain Bacteria; phylum Desulfobacterota; class DSM-4660; order Desulfatiglandales; family HGW-15; genus JASFTV01. The sequence continues at coordinate 10,197 of JASFTV010000006.1, read as the reverse complement.
CTTTCCCTCAGGTCTGGTGCTCTATTGGCTCATCAACAACGTTCTTTCCATAGGGCAACAATATCGGATCATAAAGAAGTCAGCTTAACCCTTGGAGGACTATCATGCAAGCCTATGAATTCGAAGGAAAAACCACTGAAGAAGCGATTGAAAATGCTTCCCAAGAGCTAAACCTGCCCGTAGAAGAGTTGAGCATAGACGTCATCGAGCCAGGTTCAGCAGGTATTTTCGGTTTGGTTGGAGGCAAAAAGGCAAGGATCAAAGTCAGTGTCAAGTCAGGAAGCGATCTAGATGAAGGGGTCAGGATCGCCGAGGAGACCCTGAGAAATATACTGGCGCTTATCCCGGTTGAGGCCACGGTCAGTGCGGATCAAGGCGACGGTCGGATTAATCTGCACATTGAGGGCGACCGGTCGGGCCTGTTGATCGGGAGGAAAGGGAAAACCTTAGATGCCCTGCAATTCATTGTGAATAAAATCGTGAATAAGGCCCTGGACAGAAAGTTAAACATCGTGCTTGATTCTGAGAATTATCGCAAAAGGAGAAAGGATTCCTTGACACAACTGGCCCTCAAAATGGGAGACAAAGCAAAAAGGATCAAGAAACCGGTCACCACAAACCCCCTGAATCCACATGACAGACGTATCGTTCATCTGGCGCTCAAGGAAGACGAGGGCCTCGACACCAAAAGCCGCGGTGAGGGACTTCTCAAAAAGGTCGTAATTATCCCAAAAAATAACTGACTTGGTGTGCATTGAAGTCCACCAAACGGCCCGGGGTCCTGATGAAGTCCTGTCAAAGCGTCTGGACCTTCGGGGGGCGCTCTATATCCCTTTTGGGCGTATCAGCCTGTTTTTTTCTCATGATCAAGGCGCATCTAAATGAGGATACCATCGCTGCCATAGCCACACCCGTCGGCCAGGCAGGGATCGGCATCGTCCGCTTAAGCGGCTCTCGTGCCCTGGGTATTGCCCGCAAAATATTTCACCCAAAGAGACCTGTTCAGTCCTTCCTCAGTCACCGCTTGTATTTGGGATATCTGACGGACCCCCAATCCGGATTGCCGGTTGATGAAGTTCTCTTCTCATTTATGAAAGCCCCCCATACTTACACCAGAGAAGATGTCGTCGAAATAAACACCCACAGTGGTCATCTGCTGCTCGCCAAAATACTTCAGATCATTCTCAACGAAGGCGCCCGCCTGGCAAAACCGGGGGAATTTACTTTCCGAGCTTTCATGAACGGCAGAATAGACCTGACTCAGGCTGAAGCGATTGTCGATCTGATCAATTCACAGTCTGAAAGGGGCCTCCAACTCGCCTCACAGCAGATCAAGGGAAAATTCCGATCCGAGATGGAAGGACTGAGGCAAGAGGGCCTGGAGATCCTCGCGCATGTGGAGGTGGCCATAGACTTCCCCGACGAGGAATCCGGTATATTGCCCAGAGAGGAAACTGCAACCCGGATGGAAACGGCGTTAATTGAACCCATTGAGAAGATTATGGCCGCCCACAGCCAAAGAAAGATCTGGATGGAGGGTATCAATACGGTCATTGTTGGGCGTGTGAATGTCGGAAAATCAAGTCTCCTCAACCGCCTTCTCAATGAACAGCGGGCCATTGTCACCCCAATTCCCGGAACAACAAGAGATATCATTGAATCGACTGTTCATATTGAAGGGCTGCCCCTTCGCCTGATGGATACAGCGGGCTTCAGAAAAGTGAAGGGAAAGCTAGAAAGGATAGGCATTGATTTGGCTGAACGAAAGTTGGCGGATGCCGATCTAACATTGATCGTCATCGATCAGAGTCGCCCTCTCAATCATGATGATCTGAATCTCATTGACAAATCTCAGGATAGAAAGACCTTAGTTATTCTTAATAAAAGCGATCTTCTATCCAGAATCGACGAAGGCTCCTTGAAAAGAGCGCTCGATGGTTTGCCAGCGGTAAGAATATCGGCGCTTACGGGGGAAGGCATTCACGATCTTCGCAGGGCTATACGGGACGTGGTTTTAACCGGTGATGTGGATTTGACCTCCACGCATATCGCCCCGAATCTGAGGCACAAAGAGGCCCTCCGTCAAGCCTCCGAATTCTTCAAAAGTGCTGCGCGCAATATAAGAGAAGGGCTTCCCACAGAAATCATTGCCATGGATCTAAACAGCGGGCTGGAAGCTCTGGGTGAGATCATTGGAGCCACCACGAACGAGGAACTCCTCGATAAGATATTCAGTCAATTCTGTTTGGGGAAATAAGAGGGAGAGACTACAACAACAGGGTCCAACTCAACCCATCAAGGAGTTCAAGCGTCTGCTATCCATGCGAGTGTCTTCTTGGGGTGGTGGAGTAATGGAGCACTGGAGTACTGGAAGATCAAGAAGGTGCAATACTGAATTCCGCCAGCCCAACACGCCATTACTCCAATACTCCAACACTCCAGTACTCCAAATCTCCCGCCTTGTCCCTCAGCTTCCGAAATACTCCTTGACGGTCTTTATGGCACAATATTTTCCGCACATGGTGCACACATCACCCTCGGAGGGAGGATTTTCTTGCCGCAGTCTTTTCGCCTTTTTTGGATCAATGGCCAACGCCAGCTGAGTGTTCCAGTCCAGATTCTTTCTGGCCATGGACATCTTCCTGTCTCTCTCTATGGCCAGTTTATTCCCCCTGGCAATGTCAGCCGCATGGGCGGCAATCTTTGTGACGATAACCCCTTCCCTCACATCCTCCACGCCCGGCAGACAAAGATGCTCCGCCGGTGTGACATAGCATAGGAAGTCCGCACCAGCTTCTGCAGCCACAGCCCCTCCGATGGCACAGGCCACATGATCATAACCGGCTGCAATATCGGTGACCAGGGGACCTAAGACATAGAAGGGGGCGTGATGGCACAATTGCTTCTCCAGCAGAACATTGGCCTTGATCTGATCCAGGGGCACGTGGCCAGGTCCCTCAATCATCACCTGCACATCCTGTTCCCACGCCAACTTGGTAAGATGGCCAAGGGTCATCAATTCATGAATCTGGGCCCTATCCGTCGCATCAGCCAGACAACCGGGTCTTAAGCCATCGCCCAGGCTCAGCGTCACATCATATTTCTTTGCAATCGCAAGAAGTCTGTCATAGTGCTCGTAAAGGGGGTTCTCCCGATCATAGTGCAGCATCCAGGTGGTCAGGAAGGCGCCCCCGCGACTCACGATGTCTGTCACTCTACCCTGGTTTCTCAACATCTCCAAGGCAGCTCTTGTCAGACCGCAGTGAACCGTAATGAAGTCCACGCCATCCGCAACTTGGGTCTCAATGACGTCGAAGATCTGATCCACGGTGAGATGAATCAAACCTCCGTGTTCGTTTACCGCATCCACAACCGCCTGGTAGATAGGCACCGTACCCAGAGGGACGGCGCATTTCTCGAGAATCCTTCTCCTGAAAAAATCAATGTCACCCCCCGTGGAAAGATCCATAACCGTGTCGGTGCCGGCTTCGATGGCAGCCTCCAGTTTGGCCAGTTCCTCTTCAAGAACGGCCCTGTCAGAGGAAGTTCCTATGTTGGCATTCACCTTGACGGACAATCCCTCGCCAATACCGCAAGGCACAATCCCGCGACGTCCTACATTCGCCGGTATGACCACTTTGCCCTCGGCTACCCGATCCCTGAGCCAAAGGACGTCCACCCGCTCTTTTTCCGCGACCGCTTTCATCTCGGGTGTCGCAGTACCTGCTCTAGCCTTCTCAAGTTGAGTCATTTTATGTGATCCTTATTCATATTCCCTGGTAGAGCGTTTCCTTATTAACATGTCATTTCGACCCTTCGAGTGACTCAGAGCCTGCCCCGCCTCTGGCCCTGAGTTCACCGAAGGGAGCCTGCCGAAGGGGTAAACTCCGGTAGAAATCTTGGTAACCCATTGGCATTGTAAGATTTCTCCCTCCGTTTGCACGGGGGTCGAAATGACCGTATGGCCACAGTACTTAGGAAACGCTCTGCTAGGGAGAATATTTTCTCCTCGACGCAAACGTTCCCTTGCAACCCCTTTCTGCCCCCGCAATGATGGCTGAAAGGATTTATCCTCAGAACTTTCGTCCCCTTTGAAGGAGTATAACGCATAAAACGTGACGTGTCACAAAATTCATCAGCAACGTTTATGAAATACCCCCTTTTGTTCCATAAACAATTGATCTTAAGTGTTTATTCATGTTTTGTACGATCCTTGTCCAAGAAGGGTTTGGTGGTTTCGCAGGGCCATGCGGGATTGACTGTGCCTGCACCCCTGCCACAAGCATAACCTTTTTTTATAGCACGCCTCGTAAAATCATGGGCCTGTTTCACGGCCCTCTCAAGCTCGAAATCCATAGCCAACAGGGTCGCCAAAGCGCTCGAAAAGACACAACCTGTCCCGTGGGTGTGGCTGGTCTCTATTCTTTCCCCGTAGAAGTGATGGAAATCCTTTCCATCATAGAGCAGATCCACGGATCTTCCCTTCAGATGCCCGCCCGTGACAACGACATCCGGCCCCATCCCCTTGATCGCCTTGGAAGCCACTTTCATCTCTCTAAGGTTCCTGACCCTCTTACCGGTTAACATCTCCGCCTCTTCGAGATTTGGGGTGACCACCTTGGCCAAAGGTAAAAGAACCTCCCGGAGCAGTGAAACGGCCCCGGTGGCCAACAAATGTCTTCCCGTTGAAGCCTTTATGACAGGATCTAGAACGACGCGTGAAGCTCCGTATTTCCTGATGGTGCTAGCGACTGTTTTGATTGCAGCGCCAGTGAATAGCATGCCGATCTTAACGGCGTCCGGAATGACATCCGCCATGATGGTTTCGATCTGGCTTGAAATGAAGCTGGCCGGAACCCGATGAATTGAGGTGATCCCAAGGGAGTTCTGGGCAGTAACCGCGGTAACCGCAGTCAAGGCGTGGGCTCCTAGGCTGGTTATGGTCTTAATATCCGCTTGAATTCCAGCCCCACCCACAGAGTCAGAACCGGCTATGGCCAATACATACTTCATCGCTAAAGGCAAAAGGCCCCGCCTCGTACGCGTGGCCTCCGCGAACAACCTAGCAAGGGGTCTGGTTGCTGTCAACCAAAATATCCGCGTTTACGACGTGTAAACTTGACTTTATGATGCCATTACCATATATGGTATTTTCAGAATTTTGAAGCGCTTATCCTATGATTGCCTCGACAAAAACCGCGGCAGAGAGCCCCGTCCGGAAGGGCGGGGGTGAATGGCGCGTCGTTATTGTGGGGGTGCAGGACGCTTGCCCCCGCGGTTTTCAAAATGCGAAATGGGTTAAACCCATTTCGCTCTGAAACCGCCGATGATGGCATTCCGGAAAATGCGAGGCATTTTCCGGCTGTGAAGATGCTCCGCGCCTTGGCGTGAGGAGCTTCACTTCCCTGCTGCAAATTCGTTCCCTTTACAAACCTATCCATTTAAGCGGATATTGTGTGAGGTTGAGCCCCTGCGGAAGGGGGTCAATGGTTGAAATAAGCCGGGTTAGTGCCCCTCCCGAAATGGATTTCATTCATTTGGGCACTGGATCAGTTTCCAATTCAGAAATGGGGATATTTTTTCGGTAAGTCTCGCTCCTGAGGGCACGGCGCAAGGGTTTTCATTGAGGCGTATTCGTCTTACATCGCAGAGGGAAGCCCGCGGGGAACACCGCTCATCGGAATAAGCCCCATTTCTGGATGGAAGCGAGTGAACCTTCGTTCTCAGTGCATGAGATCTCGGAGTATGGGCCATGAGAAAACTGTTTAGATCATTCTCTTCTATCAACCCCGTATCCATAACGACCTGTCTGACCGTTCTTATCCTTATCCTCTTCTTGATCGGGGTCCCCTTCCTTGATCTCATGGAATTGAAAACCCTTGATCTTCGGTTCAAGTCAAGGGGTGTCAAAAGCGCATCTTCTAACGTGGTCCTGGCCGTGATAGATGAAAAGAGCGTCAAGACAGAAGGGCGCTGGCCCTGGCCTCGATCCAAGATCTCAAGGCTCATTGATATCCTATCCCGCGATGGGGCCAAGGTGATCGGCTTTGATGTTATCTTTGCTGAGCCGGATGAAAACACCAATCTTCAATTCATTGATCAATTTGGTCAAAAAGTGAAAAACCTACAGATTGATAATGAAGACATAGAAGCGTTCCTCCAGAAAAGCAAGTTGGATGCAGACAATGACCTTAACCTCGCCGAGGCGATCAAGGCATCAGATGCGAGGGTGGTCCTTGGCTATTTCTTCCACATGAGCCAGGCTGACCTGGATTACACGATCGGACAAAAGGATCTGGAGGATCGACTGGGTCGAATCAGCAACAGCAGGTACCCCATCGCCATTTATGAACAGCAGCATATGGAAATAGACCCCTTTATCCAAGCATACGCCCCGCAGCCCAACATTGAGACCCTTACCCGTGCCTCCGACTCTGCAGGATTCTTCAATATGTTGCCCGACCAGGATGGTGTCGTGCGATGGATTCCTCTTATCATCAAATGCGGCCCTGAGGCTTATGCCTCTCTTTCCGTTCAATCCGTTTGGCATTACCTTGACCAGCCTCAGTTGATGGTCAGGGTGGCGAGTTATGGGATTGAGGGTATCCGCATAGGTGAACAGTTCATCCCAACAGACGAAAACGGCCAGATGCTCATAAACTACGTTGGCCCTGAAAAGAGCTTCCCCCATTACCCCATAACCGATATTCTCCAGGAAAAATTCCCCGACGGTGCCTTCAAAAACAAGATCGTCCTGGTTGGAGCGACAGCCGTTGGAATCTATGACATGAGGAACACACCCTTTTCCGCCGTCTATCCCGGTGTTGAAATCCATGCCACGGCTGTCGACAATATTCTAAGAAACAATTACTTGAACAAGCCCAAATGGACCATGATATACGATGCGCTAGCCATCCTCATTCTGAGTCTTCTTGTGGGCATCGTGGTTCCCCGGCTCAGTGCTCTCAAAGGCATGTTCTATGCCTCCGGCTTGTTCGTCCTTCATATCTTCGCGGGCCAGTGGCTTTTCACGCACGCCGCCTTGTGGGTGAACATCGTCTACCCTCTGGTCGTACTGGTGCTGCTTTATACATCCCTGACGATTTATCATTACCTTACAGAAGAACGGGAGCGCAAAAAGATCAGAGGAGCCTTCAGTTACTATGTTTCCAGGGCGGTCGTAAATGAGATGCTCAAGGATCCGGAAAAACTGAAACTGGGAGGGGACAAAAAAGACCTTTCCGTCCTCTTTTCAGACATCAGGGGGTTCACCACCATTTCAGAGGGAATGACACCGGAGGAGCTGGTCCACCTTTTGAATGAATATCTCACGATTATGACCGACATTGTCTTCAAATACGATGGCACCCTCGACAAATACATGGGAGATGCCATTATGGCCGTCTACGGGGCGCCGCTTGAACAGCGAGACCACCCTCATAGGGCCTGTTATTCCGCCCTGGAAATGATGGAGGGTCTAAGAAAGCTCAATGAAAAGTGGACCAGGGAAGGAAAGACCCCTTTGGATATCGGTATCGGCATCAACACGGGCATGATGATGGTGGGCAACATGGGCTCCGAACAAAGATTTGATTATACGGTCATGGGAGATGCCGTCAATCTTGGTTCCAGGCTGGAAGGGGCCAACAAAAACTACCAGACAAACATTCTCATCAGTGAGTATACCTACGAAAGGGTAAAAGATAAATTCGTTTGCATGGAATTGGACAGTGTCCGGGTGAAGGGGAAAACCTTGCCTGTAAGCATTTACCAACTGGTGGGGCCAATGAACATCCCTGAAGCCCAGAAGGAGGCTGTGAAGCATTTTCATCAGGGTCTTGAACTATATAAACAGCAGAAGTGGGATGAGGCCATAGAGGTGTTCCAAAGTGTGACCGCCATGGACAAGAACATCCTTGCGGCAGGACTCTATATCCAACGTTCTCTTGAACTTAAGATTAACCCCCCTCCTCCGGATTGGGATGGGGTCTTTACCATGGAATCAAAGTAATTTCTTGATAATGTTCAGAACCGTTGACATAGCAACGGTCTTTGCACGAAACAACCTGCTGCGGTCCGCTGAATTATGGTCCCTTATTACCAGACGGATTTGAGAGCATAGTAAATCAGCTTTTCGTATTCGAGAATGACTTCGCGCACATACCGCCCCTTTTTCCACCAATCTTCAGGTTTGAAATTTGAGTAGGGTGTCGGCAGGACCAATACACGGGTCTCCTTTTTACCAAAAACTTTTCTGAAAATAAGCCAGGCGCGCCTGGAATGGGTGGGAGAGGTGATAAGGATGATGGATCGATAATTCTTCTTCTTGACGAGATCCCTGACCTGCACTGCCTCTTCAACTGTATTTTTCACAGGGACGTCACCCACCAGGATGGCCGATTCCGGAACCCCGAGCCCTTTTAGGGCGTTCACGAGAAGGTCTCTGCTCTCAGGATATTGAAGCCCTTTTTGCTTCAGGAGCTCATAACCGTCCGGGATTTCTTCCCTGGCCACGAAGATTCGAGGGGCAAGTCCCTTCTCAAAGGAATCTGCAGCAGCAAGACCCCTTTCAATATTTTGGCCTGCCAAGCAGACAATGAGATCTGACTTCTGAGGCGGATGCTCGACAATGAGAAACCTGCCGAGGCGAGTAAGAATTGGGGCATGGTAATAGGACAGGAGAACGTAGACAATAACAACCAGAAAGAAGACCCATTTAAGAAAATTCGGCTTGCGCCATTTCGTGCCTTCTGGTTCTATGGGCTTCCTATCCGGGGTGGGGCTCTCCGCTTTCCATTCCTTCTCCTCATTTTCCAGATAGCCTAACATTCTTAGACTCTTGGCCCTTTGGTCAGGACGTTTCGCTTCACCCCAAAGGGGCGCTCTTTGACCCGGCCTGCCAATCGACCAACGGTTCAACCACGCACCCGACATGAATCAATAACCAAGAGAACAATCTCGATTTAGACGAATTCAGGATACCCATACTTATATGAACGATCTGCAAAATGTATTCTATAAAAAAGCCCTACTTTTGTGAAGAATTATCTCGGAGCCCTATCATGAATATAGACTGCAAGCCGTATAGCGAACATTCCCCGTCCTTTGGACGGGCGCGCCCTGCTCCGCCGAAGGAACTCATGGCAGTCAAGGAGCACATCAAGGTTCTTGAGGAGGAGCTCAGGCTCGACCGAGCTTTTCAAAAAGCCTTCCGGCTGTCCAGGAGCAAGGTGACGGGACCATCATTGATGAGGTGAACAGCCATTATTTCCTGGAATTCTCCGGTAGCCACACCAAGGCCTTTTCCCCTTAGGATCCCTATGAAGCTCTCATAGAGGGCCTGAGCGCTGTCTGGGGGTGCTGCCCGCACAAAAGAGGGTCTTCGCCCCTTATGACAATCACCCCACAGGGTGAACTGAGAAACCACGAGGACCGAGCCCTGTATCTCCGCCAAGGAAATGTTCATCAGGCCCTGGTCGTCGGAAAAGATTCTCAGGTGAGCAATCTTGTTGGCCAGATAGGCAGCATCTTTCTCTGAATCTTCCTGCCCTACCCCCAAAAAAACCAGTAACCCGGGTCCGATCTCTCCGACGGTTCTTCCCCGAACCTCTACTCTGGCTTGTTTTACCCTTTGAACAACGGCTCGCATCTCTTACCCCTTACTGCATAAGTGATTAGTAACGTACAAATCCCAAAGTCCAAATGCCACAGGAAATCAGCAGGCTCTGTAAAGAAGAATCCGGGCCCACAGAGACTGAGTTACAATTCTCTTTTCAGTCTCATCTGTCATTTCGACCCCCGTACAAACGAGGCCGCGTCGTAATCTGTCATCCCGGCCGAGTCCCGCCAAGCGGGACGCGAGCCGGGATCCAGAATGTGTTGATATCATTTGCGTCTTCTGGATTCCGGATCTCGCCCACCTTCGGTTGGCTCGTCCGGAATGACGGTTTTGAGGTATTGCGGCACAGCCTCAACCGGGGGGAGAAATCTGACACGAAGTGTCATCCTGAATCCTGCCTTACCCAATAGATATGGCCTTGAGAAAAGCGGCATGGTCGAATCTCACAGGTCTTCATGCAAAAGTCGCACGATTCTGGACCGGACCGAAGCACCGCCCTTTTTATTGCACCCCAAAGGGCTATTGGAGAAGACCATGTCCTTTTCGAAGGGCCATATCTCAAAAAAAATCCCACCGGC
>JASFTV010000005.1:0-31864 GCA_050050615.1 Desulfobacteraceae bacterium | reverse complement strand
GATGGTGTCGAGGTTCGTCTCAGAGACAGGGAACGTGTTCGTAAGGGAACCTCAGAGTTTTTCATCAACGTCGCTTCAGGGAGTTGGGCCTATATTATGGTAGCAGAGGATATTCTTTACAGTGAAAAGTGGATTGACCTTTGCCGCCGTTATGCCTATACGTGGGAAAATGTGGTTGTTCACAGAATCGAAACCGGGTTCGAGGTAAGACCGATCATTCTTGAAAACAACGCCAATATAGAGGTTATGCCGAGGATTTCGCGTCGAGATCCGGTGGACGAAAGAGGGGTCATTCGATTTTCGAGCGCCGCGACCAATCTTTACGTGCCCTTTAACCAGTGGGTAGATATTGGAGGAACAGATTCGAGCAGCAACGAAGTCATTCGAGAAATCCTCGGAGCAGGCAGAGAAACGCATAGCTATTCTCTTTCCATCTCACTCATGGTGGAATCCCCCAATTAAAGCGAAACACGCGCTGCCAGCCTGGCTCACCAGAGTTAAGCCCTCTGGAGAATTTTTCGCTGGAAAGCAATCATCAAATCAGTCAAGGAGTGAACATGGAGACCATTAAGATTATGCCCTGTCTTGACATGAAAGAAGGCAGGGTGGTGAAAGGGGTTCATTTCTTGGAACTCAAGGATGCGGGTGATCCGGTTGAGAATGCAGCCCTGTATGAAAAAGAGGGTGCTGATGAGTTGGCCATGCTGGACATAGCCGCAACAGTGGAGAACCGAAAAACCCGGCTCCAATGGGTGAAGAAGGTCTCATCGGCCATCGAGATTCCGTTGACCGTGGGAGGCGGTATATCGACTTTGAAGGACATTGATCTGGTCCTAAATGCCGGCGCGAACAAAATTTCTATGAACAGTGCGGCTGTAAAAAACCCGGACATTGTCAAGGATGCAGCAAAAAAGTTCGACCCCAAGAGCATCACCGTCGCCGTGGATGCGAGAAGGAATGAGCAGATGCCTTCAGGTTTTGAACTGGTGGTTTCGGGGGGGACAAAACCGGTTGGCAAAGATGCCGTTGAATGGGCCAGAAGGTGCCAGGATCTGGGTGCGGGGGTGATTTTGCCGACCAGCATGGACGGTGATGGGACCCAGGAGGGTTATGATCTGGAATTTACCAAAGCCATTTCTGATGCGGTGAATGTCCCGGTCGTCGCCTCCGGGGGCGCGGGAAAGCTGGAGCATTTCTATGAAGGGGCTGTGAAGGGGGGAGCGCAGATTTTGCTGGCCGCATCCGTGTTCCATTATCGGATCTTGAGCGTGGGGGAGGTCAAGGCTTATCTGAGGGAAAAGGGACTGAAGGTCAATCTGGCATAAAAGGGGTGCCATGGTTTTGAACACGAAGGTATGACCATGCCTACGGGAGCGTGCGGTATAGACTGTGACGTATGCAGGTTGAAACTCCTGGGCATTTGTTCAACCTGCGGTCCCGGCACCAGTGATGAGGGCCAAAAAAAGATGGCGGCGCAAATCCGAATATTGGGCTCACCTTGCCCCATACTCGAATGCGCCTGCAGGAATGGCGTGGCCTATTGCTCGCGTGATTGCCGGCACTTTCCATGTGATCATTTTCGTCGCGGCCCTTATCCTTACAGCGAAGGATACCTGAAGATGCAAGAAAGAAGACGCAAAGATAGGAAGCAGTCAAAGGCGCCAACAGGCGACCTGGTCAAGGTCCCTGTTCAATACTGGCAAGAGCTTAAGGAGAGGGACCTGGAAAGACTCTGCGAACATGCTTTGGCTAGAGCACATCCTCCGGAGGGCCTGGTTCTGTCTTTTTTGGGGGAAGGGATCCTGGTAGATACCAGAGCACAATGCCTGAAACGGCCCAATCAGGGGAGATGGGAGAAAGTAGGATACCCGCTCATGGAACTCATTTTCCTGGTTTACCTTCTCAACGTGGGGGCCGAATCTCCCACCCATCAGCTAGTCAGCGTTCAGGAACTCAAAACCTCCCACTTTTTTCAAGGGCCTCATGCCCTGGACGTGAGCGGTCTGATCGAGCGCTACGGTCGGGATCTCAAAGGGTTCATGAGAGCGGCGGAATCCCTGGGGGGTGAGATCCAGAAACTGGCGGATGCCGCCTACAGGATTCCTGCCTTCCCCAAAGTGCCGCTCTATTACCTGCTCTGGGAGGGGGACGAAGAGTTCGAGCCTCGTCTTTCTGTGCTTTTTGATCGCTCCGTAGAAAAGCATCTCTCCGCGGATGCGATATGGGGGCTCGTTCACTTGGTCTCAGACGCCTTGCTCAGGGCGCCTGAGCTTCCTTTCTGAGAAAAATCGAGCAACCGCGATAGGGTTAGACATAGCGTCATAGATTATTGCGGATTGTTAGAGTTCGTTATAGAAACCCAGGCCGTATGCGTGTGGTCATGTGGGATTGGGTATGCCGGTGCCGCATGGGGATGGCCGCAAGGCCCGTTTGGAAAATCCCCCCGGCCTCCTTTATCAAAGGGGGAGAGAAAAGATGCGGACAGGGGAAGGAAGGGTGCAGAGGGCTTGAATAGGGTCCTCCCCTTTGAAAAGGGGATACAGAGGGGATTTTGAAACACGGCGCGACGATGTGCCGCTCAATACTTGGCGCGGTTGTCCCGGTGGCCCCCCATGGGGGGCATAGGCAAGCCGGGCCCTTTGGGTACGGATCCTTTACCCCTTACGAATACGAATGGTAACCGCATTATCGCGATCCGGGCATTCCAAGACCATCTCGTCAGCGCTTGCCCAGGGATACTGGCCCCCGAATTGCATGACATTCAAATTCGGAAAGATGTCATGGTAGAAAAACCCGCATAATCCACCGCTATCCCAGCAGCTCAGCTGAAACGTTTCACCCACCTTATGCCCTGCACCGCATGTCTCTCTGATTGATAGAACCTCCGCCGTAAGGGGTTTGATACCCTCAGGATGAATGGCCATAACCAACCTCCTTTCTTGCTTTAAGAGTCTCGAATATCGGCGTGGGAGAAGCAATCCCGCTTTTCCTGATCGGCACAGCTGCATCCCTCGGCTAACATTAGAAGAAAGATGTGTCCCTGTAAATAGAAATCCACTGAGGACCGACCATAAACGTGAACGATGGCTTAATATTGAAGCCTGGCGCTCGAAGGCGGTCTCCTGCGGATTGAACCTAGAAATGAGGGCCGAAAGGTTGCCTGAAAACGGTTTGATATTGTCGGCTGGTTGGAATAAGATGGCTGTGTCAGGTTGATTTCATGAATGTGCCACAAGAAAGGAGGGGAGGCTAATGGGCAGAAAAGTCTGTCTCTTTTCCATTATCATCATTTCGCTCTGCCTCGTGCTAGGCGAGAATCAGTCAAACGCTGAAACCAAAGGAGGGAATAAGATGGCTATCACGGTAACATGCGCCGCTTTCAAGGAAGGAGAGATGATCCCAAGGCAATATACCTGTGACGGCAAAGACATCTCTCCTCCGTTGTCTTGGTCCGCTGTTCCTGAAGGGACACAAAGCCTTGCCTTGATCTGTGATGACCCGGATGCCCCAATGGGAACATGGGTCCACTGGGTGCTCTTTAATCTCCCGGCAAACATCGATAGTCTGCCCGAGGAAGTTCCAGCCTCAAGGACATTGGATAGCGGGGCCAAGCATGGTAAGAATGATTTTAGAAGATTTGGGTACGGTGGCCCCTGTCCCCCTGGAGGAACCCATCGCTACTATTTCAAGCTCTACGCCCTCGATACCATGTTGGATCTGGACCCCGGCCTCACAAAAGCGGAGCTTTTGAAAGCGATGGAGGGGCACGTTCTGGCCGAGGGTCAACTTATGGGGTGTTATAGGAGGTGAAAAAGGAAGTTTGGCGTGGGATTGCACCCGAGATGACATGACCGGGTTCGGATTTGGGTCCACAGGAGCCGGGAGTTGGAATTCCTGATCGACGAGGCCTGGCAACATCGCTGTGATGCCACGGTGACCAGCGGCGGGATCCAGTCGAACCTTTGCCAGACAAGAAGGCATATTTCTGGACCATGTGCATATCGGCAAGGCTGCCGCGCTTCTGAGCATCCTTGAACAGGGTCTCTTCGCTGGAGAAAGGGTACTATTCATTCACACCGATGGCCAGGCGCCGTGGTTTGCCAAAAAGTGATCGATACTAAGGGACATTTTCCAAGATATGAGGCTTCAGCAAACCACCTAGGGGCCGAACATGATATCTTTTTTCACGGATTTTTCTTCTTGACAGATGCATGTGGTTGATCTATAAGTATCGATTTGATTTTAACCCGGCTTTGTGCCAGAGCTAGAACAGTTTGAAAATTTTTGACTTTAAGAAAGACAAGGCATGGCTTGACAACCTCGCCCTGGTTACCCAGCTGGGTTTAACCATGGCAGGGTCCATCCTATTTTGTCTAGCGATCGGATATTTCCTTGACAAATGGCTGGGGACGAAGGGTCTTTTCATCACTGTTTTTATTTTATTGGGTGTTGCCGGCGGGGGCTATACAGCGTACCGGCAAATCATGGAAGCCACCAAAACCGATGGGGAGAAAAAGCGTTAGCATGGGGGGGCAATACAAGGAGGTCAGCCAAGTCCAAAAGAGAATCTGCTCTTGGGCTATGTTATCTGCTCTTGTCCTTGCTGTTGTTTTCTTGATTCTCCAAGAAAAGGCTATCGCCAAGGGTTTGGTGCTCGGAACCTGTTTTAGCATCGTAAATTTTTTGCTTTTGGGAAAATCTATCCCCATGGTTCTGGGGCAATCGCGTCCAAGAGCTAACGCAATAGGGCTAGCCTCCATCTTTTCTAGATACTTCCTGTTGGCAATTCCGATGGTCATCGCTATCAAGTCAGTCTCATTCAGTTTTGTTGCGGTGGTGGTCGGTATCTTTGCCGTACAGATTGTAACACTGTTTGATTACCTCGTAATCCAACTCATATTAGGCGGCAAAAAGGGTTGGCAGATCAAATCATAATACCGCCGTCCTGACGAGAGCAAAAAATGGAAGACCTTACCAAAATACCTCAATTCGCGCTCGAACTGTTTGGGATAAATCTCGTTTTTAACGTTGAGACAATCGTCATGACCTGGATTGTCATGGCAACCTTGATTCTCTTCGGTTTTCTCGCTACACAGAAAAAGAGGTTTTTGCCAAATCCTATTCAGGTGGTCGCTGAATTTCTGGTAACGGCCTTCTATGGCCTCACGAGAGATGCCTTGGATGAAGACATGGCGAAAACATACTTCCCTTTGATCTGTGGGCTCTTTATGTTCCTTCTTCTGAGCAACTGGCTGGGGATCATTCCAAAACTTTCGGAACCGACAAAGGACCTTAATACGCCTCTTGGCTTTGGGATCATGGGATTTTTCGTCGCTCATCATGCTGGCATCAAGACCAAAGGGTTCAAGGAATATGTGAATGAGTATTTCCAGCCCATCTTTTTCATGGCCCCTCTGAACATTATTGGTGAGTTGGCCAAGGTTGTCTCCATCTCCTTTCGTCTTTATGGAAATATACTGGGCGGTTCCATAATCATTTTGATTGTCTCCCATCTTATTTATGGTGTAATACTCCCTCCGGTGCTGACCTGTTTTTTTGGTTTGTTTGTTGGGAGTATCCAGGCCTTTGTTTTCACGATGTTAACGGTCGTCTACATCTCAGTTCAAGTTAAGTGACCATGGCTCTTGACATAGAAACAACCATAACACTGGCTTCCTACGTGGGGGCTGGTTTTTGCATCGGGCTGGGAGCTATTGGCGCAGCCTTAGGCGAAGGCTACACAGCTGGTCTTGCCAACCAGGGTATTTCACGGGATCCCAAGAGATCGGGCGATATTGTCAAAAACATGCTTGTCGGCCAGGCCGTGGCCGAGTCCGCTGGTATTTTCTCGTTGGTCATCGCTATTCTTCTGCTCTTTCTCGATGTGCCCGTAACCAACTTGCTTAAGGCTGCCGCACTTCTGAGTGCGGGGCTATGTATGGGGTCTGGAGCAATAGGTTCCGGCATAGGGTCTGGATATCCTGGGGGTGAGGCCTGCTCTGGGATCTCCAGACAGCCGGCTATCTCAGGCCGTCTCACCACCAACATGCTCATCGGGTCAGCCGTTTGCCAAACACCGGCTATTTTCTCTATGGTGGTTGCTTTGATGCTCATGTTCCTGGATTTTGGAAAAGCACCTCTTTGGCCCACCTGGGCCGCGCTACTTGGAGCAGGAATCAGCACAGGAATGGCAGCCATAGGCTCGGGGGTGGGAGGAGGTATGGCAGCGGGAGCAAGCTGTCAGGGTATTGCAAGGAACCCTGAGACCGTCGCTCAGGTCACGACCACCATGCTGGTGGGTCAGGCCGTCTCACAGACACCCTCCATTTTCGGTCTCTTGGTCAGCTTTATTTTGATGTTCAAGGCCTTTCCCGAATCCACCGCACTTGCCGCGTCCATGGCGCTGCTCGGAGCGGGCATAAGCATGGGCTTTGGGGGTATTGGGCCGGGAATCGGAAATGGGCTGGCCGCCCGAGGTGCGGTAACCTGGATCGCTAGAAACATCGAGGCGTCTGGCGTGCTGACACGGACGATGCTGGTTGGGCAAGCGGTTTCCCAGTCAACGGCCATTTATGCGATGGTCGTGAGTCTAGTTCTCGTGTTTGTTGTCTAAAATCATCGACGATCATCAAGATTTGGAAAACGAGAGGAGGTAAACATGGCAGTTGAAGGTGCAGATCTAATCAGGGCAGCAGCATTTATAGGAGCAGGTTTTGCAATGGGTTTTGGAGCCATAGGACCAGGCGTGGGTGAAGGATTTGCGGCCGGCAAGGCCTGTGAGGCCATCGGGCGGAAGCCCGAGGAGGCGGGGCTCTTGACGAGAACAATGCTCGTAGGCCAGGCTGTCTCTGAGTCGACAGGTATTTATTCCCTGGTGGTAGCTCTACTCCTGCTTTTTGTAGTCTAGAAAATCCACTTGGCGGTGTCAGCTCATGATAAGCATCAACGCAACTCTAGTTCTTCAGGTAGTGCACCTTTTGATCCTGGTTTTCATTCTAAACCGCCTCATGTTTCGACCTATCCTTAAGCTGATCAATGAGAGAACGGAATACATCAAGAAGACGAAAGACCAGATAGAGGAAATCGAAAGGGAAACGGATCGCTTGAAAAACGAATACCTCTCAAGGGGAAAAGAAGCGAGGAAAGTGGCTGTGAGGGAAAGGTTGGAGCTCAAGAGTATGGGCCTCGCCCAGGTCGAAGAGCTCATAGAGGACTCTCTTCGAAAGGTTGATTCTATCAGGGAGGAAGGTGAGAAAAAGGCTGAGAAAGAAGTTGTAACCACGAGGCCGCTATTGGAGGCCGAGGCTAAAATCCTGGCTGAAGAAATCATAGAGAGGGTCATTGGGAGGAGGATTGCTGGTTGAAACTTAGAAAAGGGAGAACTTATTTCATGCTTTGTTTGGCCTCAGCTGTCTGGCTCCTTCTCAGTCCCCATGAGGCCTTTGCAGAGGACGGGGCCGGCCTTGGGCGAAAACTATGGGACAATATTATGCTGTGGGTTAATTTTGGCATTCTGGTCTTCTTTTTTGTGAAGTATGCCAAAAAGCCCCTTATGACTTACCTTCGGGGTGTGCGAAAGAAGATTGAGGAAAACCTAGCCTCGATTAATGCGCAGATGCAACATGCAAAATCCCTGATGGCTGTTGAAACCAGTAAGTTAGAAGGTATTGATCAAGAGATAAAGGAGACTCGAGAAAGATTTCTCGAGATGGGGAGACTCGAAAAGGAGAAGATCATCGAAAGTGGAAGGATCACAGCTGAAAAGATGATCGAAGATGCGCAAGCGTATGCCAATTACAAATTAGCCACGGCCAGAAAGGAGATATCAGATGAATTGGTCGATATGGCTATCTCCATGGTTGAAGATAAACTTATGAAAGAGGTTTCTCAAGAAGACAGTGATAGACTCGTCGTACAGTTTATGACAGACTTGGAAAGCTCAAAGGAACATCTAAGGAAAAAGATCGGGTAGCCAAACAAACTTTACGAAGCCCTTTTTCTCCCTGGCGGTCTTTTGCTCTTAGGTCTTCTGATGGTGCGTGTTAACCTGTACTCAACGACCTCTCGAATGTTCCTGACAGGCTAAGTGATCAGCCTGTTCCTTCCCAAGAATGAAATAGAGCTCAATTGGAACCCCAACAATAAGTGAGGAAGGTTTTTGAATTGTGTTGACAATGCATCTCCCTTCAAATAGGGTGGGGAAAACAAAACTTGAGACTGCTGTACCTCTCAACCTTACCCGTGCAAGCGATAACGTGATGTCTTGCAGTCAGATCGAGTTGAGAAAAAGCAGAGATACCTTCGAGACGCTCACCTTTTTTTATACCCATTCACTCGCTGACATCAAAAAACCGGGATCTTGTGTTACGCATAACCTTTCCCGGAGTCCACCTTAAGAAGAAGATACAAGAACGTCGATGCAGTTAGTAACATGTTTCCTTCCCGGATGTGAGTGACGGTATAAGTTTCGATAACGCTGCTGGGGGAAAACCTGTTTTTGTTTTGATCCCTTACGGGGTTGATACCGCCGCCTTAAGAAGTCCAAGCTGACATAGAGAATCTGTGCAAGAGACGGCGTGTGCACCCATCCACAAACAGGGGTCCCACCTGGAGCGAGGACTTTCTCAATGACAAAAAAATCTAAACAAGGAGGTATCAAAATGGGAACGATGGAGGCCAAAAAGCCATTTTTGGTAAGGGTTCTGTTACTGTCTCTCTCCCTCACGTTCTTGCTGGGGGGAAGTGTTTATGCTGCGGGAGGTGACCCAGTCGTGTTTGGGGTTCCTACCGCCCTGGGTTCTATCGAGGGGAGAGACGGATGGATGGCCATTCAGATGGCGGTAGAAGAGATCAATGCGAAGGGCGGAATTCTCGTGGGTGGTGAAAAACGCCCGCTCAAGGCTTACTCTATAGACACGAGGGAACACGAACCAGGCATCCCGGTACATGATGCCCTGACCGCGGTCGAGAAGCTCATCCTAGAGAAAAAGCCCCATGCCATCGTATTGGGTGCGTTTCGCTCCGAGATATTGATGGCGTCCATGGACCTTGTTTCCAAGTATAAACTCCCTTACATTTGCTCAATCGCCATGACACCCGCATACCAGAAAAAGATCGTCCAGGAATATGACAAGTACAAGTACTTTTTCCGGAATTGCCTTAATGCTATTTACCTTGTCAAATATCTTCAGGGGGTGATGGGGTTTCTTAACAAAGAGTTTGGTTTTAACAAGGCATATCTCGCGCTACAGGATACACTGTGGGCAAAGGCAACAGGCAAGGGTCTCCAGAAGTGGTACGAAAAACAGGGCTGGGAGGTCACCGGCTCCGACGCCTTCCCTTTGGGCGCGAGCGACTTCTCCTCTACTCTTATCAAGGTGAGAGCAAAAAAAGCCCAGGTGGTTGTGCCTATATTCGACATGCCCCAGAGCGGTATACTGCTGAAGCAGGCCCGTGCCATGAGAATTCCGTCTCTCCTTTGCGGTTTCATCAGTCCCGTTGCCCCGGGTGATGCTTGGGAAGTCTTTGAACAAGAGGTCGAAGGCATGGTCAACTTTCTTTTCGAGATAGGCCCAATTCCTGTCAAGGCAGTGCCAAAATCAGTCGAATTTAATACAAATTTCGGCAAAAGATGGGGCGAGAAGGCAAGGGTGCAACTTTCTGGTCATGGTCCGGGACCGAGCTATGACGCAGTCTATATTATGGCCGATGCGATCACGCGTGCTGGAAGCCTTGACCCGGATGCCATTGTCAGCGCCCTTGAAAAAACAGACATGAATGGGGTTGTCGGGAGGATTAAGTTCGGCAAAGACCATCAGGTGATCTACGGTCTTGATCCGAAAGAGACAGCCCTGGGCTGTGCCTTCCAGTGGGTAAAACCTGGCGTTCGAGTGCCCGTCTTCCCGGAGGTCGTTGCAGAGGCTAAGATTCAGCTTCCTTCCTATATGAAATAATCGTTAGGCTATATTTCTTCACGGGAGCGATCTAACTAGTATTGTGTATCGCAAATAACTTGACAACCTTCAATCGTAGCGGTGGCCGTCGGCGTTGGTCGTCCAGACCGCAACTATACGCTCCGTAGCCCTTTCAACGGCACCAAATTTTTGCCAGTCGCCCCGGAGCAGCCCCATAAGAGCCGCTTTCAAGCGAAGATAGGCTTCTGTGCCCGCCCGGGGTACCTATTGATGTTATGGGGGCGTGAAAGGAGTCCCTTGGAAATTTGAGTTGCGGATCTGAGAGACCAACCCCGACGGACCCCGGTCGTCATTCTCATTTGGATAAGTTATTTCTGTTACAACAAACTTGCACAGATCGCTCCTTTTACAAAGGTAAGAGATGATAAGCAGCATACTGGTGTATGGCCTTGTGAACAGCGTGATCTTGGCCCTCATAGCTATAGGCTTTAGCCTCACTTTCGGCATCAGTGGGGTGGCCAATTTCGCATATGGGGGTCTATATCTCCTCAGTGGTTACCTTGCATGGATGCTTCTCAACTACCTTGGATTACCTTTTGTGCTGGCCATATTCATCACTATAGGCATCGTAGGGCTTCTTGGCTTTGTTGTATACTGGGCAATCCTCCTGAGAGTCCGGGGGATCGTGCTGTCCGAGGTGATTGCCACCTTTGCCCTTGGGGTTGGCATGCTTGAGTTCTTCCGCTGGAAGGGATTTGTAACCTACGAGTTCACTCTCCCGTACTTTAAGAAGGGCACCGTATTCATAGCAGGAGTGCCGGTAGACTATCAGCGCCTCTTTATTATCGGCATTGGGTTGGCTTTGGTTCTCTTCCTGTACATCTTTACTCATCACACAAGGATTGGATGGTCGTTCAGGGGAATTGCTCAGAATGAGCGCACAGCTATTTCTCTCGGAATAGAATCAGACTGGACGGCAGCGCTCAGTCTGGCCTTTGGCTCGGCTATGGCCGCCGTAGCTGCCATCTCCATTCTCCCTTTGGGAATCATTTCAATAAACATAGGTTATGACGTGTTACTGATAGCTGTGGCTGTAGGGATTGTGGGTGGACTGGAAAGTGTTCCGGGAATCCTAGTAGCGAGCCTCATCCTTGGATATGCCCAGATCATCACCAGTATGTACCTTTCGGCAGAGTGGATGATGGTCGTGTATCTGGCAGCCATTGTCATCGTTCTTACAGTAAAACCATCGGGTCTTTTTGGCAAGTTCAAGGAGCTGGAAGAGAGGGTGTAAGATGGGGGTTCGATACAGAAAGGAAAGGCTCGATCGGGGCATCAAGGCTCGGTGTGAGGATATATTCGCTCTTTCATCTTACAGGGAGATGTTATATCTGCTGGTCCCAAGAGTTGTTCCAGTTATTGCCTTACTTCTTTTCCCGCTCTTGAAAGATGTCGTAGGGTTATATTGGGAGAAGGTATTGGTTATCACCTGTGCCATCGCCTTGCTTTCCTTGAGTTGGGATTTAATGGCCTCTGTCGGGTTGGTATCTTTAGGTCAGGCACTTTTCTTTGGTGCTGGGGCCTATCTAACAGGAGTTTTGAATAAAAGCCTTGGCTGGCCATATTTCTTGAGCATACCATTTGGAACTTTAGGTGGGGCGCTGTTCTGTACCTTCTTGCTCTTTCCAGTATTGAGGCTCAGAGGGGTATATTTTGCAATCGTTACACTCACCTTGCCATTGCTCCTCACAAGATTTATTGAGGCGAGTAAGATTCTTGGCGGGAGCGAGGGTATGAGTGGGCTGTCTCCCTTGCCTCATATGTGGTTTGAGCTCTATGTCCCCGTTCTCGCACTCCTGATTTGCCTCTTCGGTTTTCGCAGGTTAATCAACGAGGATTATGGGCTGGTACTACAGGGGATTCGGGACAATGATATGGCCGTTATGAGCGGAGCGATTAATATTCATAAATTCAAGGCTCAAGCCGTGTTCATTGCCGGCATAGCAGGTGCATTTGCAGGTTCTTTTATGACGCATTACTACCAGTTCGTAGGCATGCCGGCCTTTGCCTTGGATTACTCTATCCTACCTTTAACCTGCGCAGTACTGGGAGGGGTTGGTACCTTCGCTGGTCCAACAGTGGGTGCTTTTATCCTGGTTCCTCTTTCAGAAGCCCTGAGAGCTTTCGGGACGCTGAGAGTGGTCTTCTACTCGGCAATCCTCATTATCTGCATTGTTGGCCTACCTGAAGGCATTTTTCACTATTTGCAAAGAAAGTATCACCAATTCGAAAGACTTGTGGAAGTTGGATAGAATGGAAAATGAAACAATATTGGAAGTCCAGGATCTAAATAAGAGATTCGGCGGTTTGTTGGCCGTACAAAGGGTGAGTTTTCATCTGCGAAAAGGAGAGCTTCTGGGTGTCATAGGCCCCAACGGCTCCGGAAAGACGACACTGGTCAATCTGGTTACCGGATTTGTAAAACCGGACGCTGGAAAAGTGCTATTCCGAGGTATGGATATTACAGGCAAAAGGCCTTATAAGATCGCTGAGTTGGGCATGGCTCGGACTTTTCAGATGGTGAAGCCCTTTTACCAGCTTGCCGCTTTCAAAAACCTTATCATCCCGCTGTACTCTACCAGGGTAAGAAAGTTGA
Organism: Desulfobacteraceae bacterium; assembly: GCA_050050615.1. GTDB lineage: Bacteria > Desulfobacterota > DSM-4660 > Desulfatiglandales > HGW-15 > JASFTV01. Next base: position 19,294 of record JASFTV010000005.1, on the reverse strand, counting down.
GGGGAGGGAAATTCGGGGAAAGGGACGATATAGCCATTGACCTTCTGGAGGAGGTCGGTTTTGAGCGGGATTCCTTCGTTCCCTATAAGGTGGCTTCCAGTCTTCCGCATGGGTATCTCAAACGCCTTGAGCTGGCACGCTGCCTTGCACTTCGGTCAGATTTGCTCATACTCGATGAGCTCTTTTCTGGAATGTCTATGTCAGAAGTGGCCAGTACCCTCCCTATCATTGAAAGGCTCCATGAGGAGGGCCTCAGTGTCATTATGGTAGAGCACAGGTTACGGGAACTGTTTCGTGTCGCCAACCGGGTGATTGCACTCAACTTTGGAAGAAAAATTGCAGACGGTTCTCCTCATGAGGTGATGGAGAGCGATGCAGTAAAAGCAGCCTATCTTGGAAGCGAGGCAGAGGAATAAAATGTTAGAGGTCAGAGACCTTATGGTGTTTTTTGAGAATGCCTTGGCCATCAATGACCTCAGTATAGAGGTCCACAAAGAAGAGATCGTGGGTGTTCTCGGTTCAAACAGCGCCGGTAAGACCACCTTGATGAACACCGTGTCGGGTCTGATCATTGACATGAGGAAGAAAGAATACCGCAAAGGCGGGGAAAGAATAACCGTTCTTGGCGCGCTGATGTTTGAGGGTGAGGAGATCATTAATACCAAACCCAGCGAGAGGGTTAAGAGAGGGATTGTCCTCAGTCGTGAAAGACATCCCATTTTTCCTGACAGCAGCGTAAGCGAAAACCTAAAGATAGCTGTATGCGTACGGAGGGATTTGGAAATAACAAAACGCTTAGAATTCGTCTATTCCATCTTCCCTCGCTTAGAACAAATAGGTAAAAGGAAGGCCGGGTTTTGTAGCGGAGGAGAGCAACAGATGCTGGCCATCGGTATGGCGTTGATGCCCAGCCCGCGACTTCTCCTCATGGACGAGCCACTCTTAGGTCTCTCACCTCTCCTCCAGCAAGACCTGGTTCGAGCAATAAAGCAGATCAGAGGGGAACAGGTCACCATTTTGGTGGCTGAACAATTTGCCAGGCCTCTCCTGCCCATCATCGACCGTGGGTACGTGATCGAAAATGGAACCCTTGTTCTCAGGGGTACAGGAGAGGAACTCATGGAAAACCCAGAAGTCAAGGCGGCTTACTTCGGCGTGTAGAGAGAGACAGCTCATTAGCCCGCGATTTGTCATCGGGTTCGGGTATCTTCTTCATGGAGCGAAGAGACACGTTTCCTTTCTTCGCTGTCCTGCAGGAAAGGCGGAGGCTGGAAGCTGGGCTTTGAGGGAATGGTGATGGAAATACCAGCCGGATCAATCTATGAACAGTTTGAGAGGGTATGCCAAGATTTTTCAAAGATGCCAGCGCTGGTGTACTTGGGGCAGAGTTACACTTACTATCAGCTGCACGAGTTATCTGAGAGATTGGCTGTCAGTTTACATGAGCTTGGATTAGACAGGGGTGATAAAGCGATTCTCTACCTTTCCAATTCTCCTCAATGGGTCATGGCATGGCTTGCCTTGTTGCGTCTTGGTGCGGTGGCCATACCGATATCTCCCATTTACACGCACGTTGATCTCCAGTACATGGCCAACGACAGCGGAGCAGAGACAATCTTCTGCCTGGACACCAACTTTGGGTACGTCGCGCAGGTTCTTCCGGAGACCAGCTTGAAAAGGGTAGTGATAACAAACATAGCCGGACTATTACCGTGGTGGAAAAGATTCATAGGCTCTGGTTTCAATAAGATTCCAAAGGGAGGCTTCGCCCCTGGGAAAGGCATCTTCAGCTTTAGGAAGCTCCTTAAAGACAGCCGTACTTCTTCGTTGTCCCGATTCAAAGCGGAAAGTGAAGAAATCTTTGAGATGCTATACACCGGCGGAACCACAGCCCTTCCCAAGGGCGTACCCTTTGCAGAAGTTACATTTCTGGAAAGTGTAACCGAGCAGAGAACCATGAGCGAATCCCACATTCCGAAGGGAAAGGATACCGTCATCCAAGGGGGGCCCCTTTACCATATCCTAGGTCAGGCGGTGGGTCTAGGGGCGCTGCTCTCGGGGGATAGGTTGATATTGCTGCCCAGGGTCAATCTAGATGGGCTATTCGACCATATTGAGCGGTATAGGGTGCTGACCTTCTTTGGCGTTCCTGCAATGTACCGCATGATTCTTGAGCATGACAGGGTAAACGACTACGATTTGCGCTCTCTCAAATACTGTTTTTCCGGGGGGGACGTATTGCCCGTGGAGGTGGCAGAGAGATGGCTCAAGAAATTCGGTAGGCCCGTTTATCAAGGTTACGGGGCCACGGAGACCTGCGGGCGGGTGTCCCTCACATCTATGGATGAGAGGCCTCCACCGGGAAGCGCGGGCAGGATTACGCCGCTTCAGCAGGTCAAGCTCGTTGATCCTGATACCCTGGTGCCTGCCCCTCATGGAGAGCCCGGGGAATTGCTCGTACGTTCAGAGCATATGGTGAAGGCGTACTGGAACAAGCCGGAAGAGAGCGCCGAGTGTTTTGTGATCGTGGATGGCAAACTCTGGTATCGGACACGTGACATCGTGCGCCTAGATAAAGATGGCTGGCTCTTCTATCTAGACAGATCCGTAGACACAATCAAGCATAAGGGCTATCGAGTGGCTGCTTCGGAGATAGAATCGGTGCTACAGGAGCACCATGCGGTGATAGCCTCTTGTGTTGTGGGCGTCCCAGACGAGAAGGCTGGTGAAAGAATCAAGGCATTTGTCGTTCTCAAAAAAGATATAAAAGGTGTGAGTTCCTACGATCTCATGAGATGGTGTCGGGAAAGGCTTGCTCCCTATAAGGTACCCCAGTACATAGAATTTCGGGACATGCTGCCCAAGTCCAAAGTGGGTAAACTCTTAAGGCGAGAGTTGAGGGCAGAGGAGCGAAAGAAGTTAGAGGAAGCCTAGAGAGGGCCAATGTATCACTTTAGATAATAAACTCAATTACTTGTTATTTTGCTTAAATTCTGTTTTGGATGTATCCGGCTTGCCCACCTGGCAACGATCTCTCAGTCAGGTTGAAATGCCGAGTTTCGGCAAGACATAAGCCTGAAGGACAATCCACAACACCACAATTAAGATAAGCCATCCAACACCCATAGCTGTTCATCCTTTCAAATATTTCTCCAAAAAGACCCTGTCCTGATCAATGATTTGCTCGACAAAAACCGCGGCAGAGAGCCCCGCCCTGTGGGCGGGGAGATTCACGCGAGACGCACAATGGATCCCGTCCTCATTGACAAGGCTCTACCCAGGAATCTTTGTACACCTAAAAAGGGCAACTCACGGCTGCGCAAGACCTATCCTCAGGAGAATCCACCCTTGGGGGCGCAGGCGGATGAGGGCAGCCCGCTTTCAGAGGAGCTTGTGCCACACGAAAAAGAGGAAAGGAGTCTGCAAACGTCGTGGTGGCCACAAAAAGGACAGACAAAGGTTTCTTCTGTGTCCGAGGGAAAGACCAACTGCTCAAAGGGTTTTCCACATTTGTTACATTGAAATTCATATATGGGCATTTTCAGTTATCCTCCAGCAAAACCCGCGCACCGCGGCTTTCATATCATACAGAGCCTTGAATGCCAATAAGGTTGCATCTTTTCTTAAAGAACTAGTATCGTGTCCCAGAAATAAGCTTAATATGTCCTTATAAGGATAGGAGGATTCATGCTGTTGAGACCCCCCGGCAGCCGCTCAAACAGCCAAATCTAGCATCTGGCATGTCGTAAATTATTAAAGGTATTTCTGACACATGGCACTAGCATAGTATCACAAATATAATGCGTCTCTATGGAAATTCAAGTCAAGTTGATGGTAAGAAACAGCTTTTCTCCTGGATCTCGGTCTGCTGCCTGGGGGCGACTATTAAAACATTGGTGCCCTTCAGCATGTCCGGTTAGAATTTTGCGTAACCCCCTTTGATGGCAAATGCGTAGTCCGTGGGGCTCTCTTTTCAAAAACGAAAAGCCGGTGCCCGGGAATCAACATTAGGTATTGGGTGAGGCGCCGCAGGGGCGTGAGCATGTCAAACGGTTTTTGAAAGGGTCCAGGACGGATTTTGGTTGCGACTCTATGGGGAGCAACCCCGACGGCTTCCAGTCGTCATTGTGAATTGGATAAGTTATTTGCATTACAGCACACTGGCCTGATTACTTCAAAAGTGATGGCAGAAAAAGGCTCAGGGGCGGCCAGTAGGTAATGATAAGGAGGGTGAGAACGAGTAAAGCGAGGAAGGGGAGGGTCGATCTGTACAACTGCATGATGGGCCGATCAAACCTGGAGCTGGCAATAAACAGGTTCAGACCGACGGGGGGCGTATTGTAGCCAATGCCGAGATTTGCAAGAAAAATAACGCCCAAGTGGATGGGATCCACGGCGAACTTTTCGGCCAAGGGCATGATGAGCGGAACCACGACCAGAATGGCGCTGAAGATGTCCATCATGCACCCCACGAGAATCAGAAAGAAGTTGAGAATCAACAAAAACCCGATTTTGCTTTGTACCAATCCCTCTAGGAAGGCCAAAATCTTCATAGGAATGAAGGCGTCAACCAGATAATTGGTAAAGCCGAGCGCAGCTCCCAGGACGATCAGGATACCGCCAACCATCTTCACGGTTTCCTTCATGACCCGGGGTATGTCTCCAAAGAGACTCAACTCACGAAAAACGATGGTCTTAATGATGAGCACGTAGCCGACCGTTAGGGCTGCCGCCTCTGTGGCCGTGCAAAAGCCGGTGTATATGCCGAGAATGATCAGGAAAGGGATGGGCAATTCCCAGGCTGCGGCCTTGAAGGCGAGGAGGAATTCGAAGAAGGCAAAAGAGGGCCTCTCAAGCTTCCATTTCCTCCCCATAAAAACAGAGAAAAGACAAAGGATTCCCACCATCAAGGCACCCGGGAAAACCCCTGCGATGAAAAGCTTTTCAATACTGGCTCCGGAGACAAATCCATAGAGGATAATGGGAAGGCTGGGTGGAAAATGGAGTCCGAGGCTGCCAGAGGTGGTCATTAGGCCAAGGGAGAAATTTTCCCCATATCGTTCAGAAACCAGGGCAGGAAAAAGGAGCCCCCCCAGGGCGATGATGGTCACCCCTGTGGCACCTGTGATGGCGGTGAAAAAAGCGCAGGAAACCAGGGCGACCACGCCGAGGCCACCCGGTATCCATCCGAAGAGGCTTCTTGAAAACCGAACCAGTCTTGCGGACGTTCCACCTTCGCTGAGAAGGTATCCCGCAAAGGTAAAGAGGGGTATGGCGAGCAGGACAGGCGCATTAGCGAGCCGGTAAATTTCGATCGCAATGGCTGAAAACTCAATCTGACTCACATAAAGTCCCAACATCGCCGCGGCCATAATCGCAGCGAATATGGGCAAGCCCAGAACCGCAAGAAGAATGATCAATATGACGATTGCGAAAGTCACGGCCCGTCACCTCTGACGAGTTGAATCACCTGTCCAACGCCCCGCACGAAAAAATGAAAAAGGAGGAGGCAGAAGCCGACCGGGAGAATGAGCTGGCCCACCCACGTTGGCAACCCCAAGAACAGACGCCCGCCAAAAGTCATTTCCATCTTGATGTAACCGACCGACGCCTTCACCATGAGTCCGGTGACCAACACGCAGGCGGCAGAGATGATGACTTCACGAACGGGGAGCCATCGTGAAGGCAGGAGGTCGGACATAAGGTCGATTTTGATGTGTTTGTTTTCACCGGTGATGAGGGAGGCTCCCAGGAAAGTCGTCCAAAGGACCAAGAGCCTGACCAAGGGATCCGCCCAGTCCATTTGTCCCACGATCATGTTGGCCCATTTTATGTGGCCATGGATATAGAGAGCCCTGAAGAAAACATGGAGAAAGGTCAAGATCACCATCAGAGTCAGAAAGGTGACTATCAGCCACCCTTCCAATCGGCCGAGAGCCTTGTCGATCGATTTCAGTACTTTCATCGGCATCTGTTGATTGAGAGGGCCCCCCATGGACGTTGTGGTGTAATTTGTTTGTGGGCCTTTAGCTATGACAGGGTTGATACGTTATTACCGTCTTCCCAGGATTTCGTATACGCGATCGAGGAGTTCCTTTGGATATATGTCGCCTGCCAAAGCTTGAGCCACGCGCTCGTGGACCCTGTAGAAATCCTGGAGGTCAGCCTCAGAAGGCATGGGTAGGGCCTTGAGGCCACTCTTTTCAAGAAGTTGGATGGTCTCTTCACTCTGCGCTCTGAGTTCAGCGGTGAGCTCGACCATCGCGCTCTGGAAGTCATCTTTGAGCCTCTTCAAAAGGTCTGGTGGGATTTTGTCGGAGAATCTTCTTGATATGAGAACGGCCCCTGTACTGTGGGCCAGCGGCAGCGACATCATAAATTTCAGGGATGTGTGCCACTGAAGGGCGAGGGCGCCCAGAGGTGGGGCATAGACCGTATCGATCATGCCGGTGTTCAGGGCTGTGGTGACATCGGTGATGGCCAGAGGAATGGGATTGGTGCCCATTGAAGCGAAAGTTTGTTTCGCTATGGGGTCTCCTGACCACGCCCATACTTTGAGTCTCGAGAGATCGCCCACCTTCTGGATGGGGTGCCGAGAGAAGAGATGTACATTCCCAACCTCCGCCCACGAGATTAGCTCGAAACCTTTCTCACGAAAGTGCTTCGTGAAGAAACCTTGCAGTTCTTTGTGAACCAGATCGATTTCCTTGTAACTCCTGAACATAAAGGGCAGATCGAGAACTCTGACCATAGGAAGGATCTGGCCAAAGCCTACGCCAGAAAAAGCGGCACTGTGGATCTGACCAATCCTAATCTTCCTTAGTACATCCAGTTCGTCGCCGGCCACGCCACCCGCATAGATCCTGAACCCTATTTGCCCTTTGTTTTTTGCCCTGAGGGCTTTGTCGAGCTCTCTCATATGATTCATCCAGGTGGAGCCTTCCGGTGCGACGGTTGCGAATTTTAGCAAGAACCGCGGCCCCGCAAAGGCGGTATTTGGCCACCCAGTGAAAAGGCATACCGAAATGATACACAAAAGGAAAAGACCGACACTCACACCTTTTTTGAGCAAGGCATCCTCCTAAAGGAATAGTTCGTCCACCTGTTTTTTGAGGTTTCTCGCCTCACGCTGCATGATCCTGTTTATAAGGCAGACGTCTTTCAGCTCTTTGGGATTTCCATCAATGATCTCTTCAAGGAGATCCAAAAAGAGCTCTTTGGCTTGCACCCTTACAGCATAATATCTCGCAAAGTAGTATTGAACCAAGAAAAATTTTCGATCACTCAGCTCTATCGCTTCTTCAAAATGGATCCTTGCCTTTTTAGGGTCTCCGCCAAACAAAGGAGATTGAGCTGCGAGCCCCACCCCCATCAAGACGTGGGGGAGGCCATGAAGATACGCAGCATCCATTTCCAAGACCCTTTCAAGGCAAGCTTGGGAGACGCTCAATTGGGCAAGGGCAGCAGGCTTGTCGAGGTTCAGGTTGATCCAGGCATTCCATGCCAACGTGGTCCAGAAAAGAGGTTCGAGATCGTTTTTGTCAAAAAGACGCAGTGCTTTCTGAATATCCTCTTTGCCGGTTTCCCGATTTCGCAGGGTGGCACCTGCATCCCCTAGGGCTCCAAGGCCATAGTCTATTGCTCGGAGATAGAGTTCAGAAGCCCGCTCCGGATCATCCGCCTCAACAAAGAGAAGGCTGTAGCCCGCAAAACCCATGGACAAGCTCGTTAGAATTCGCCTGTTTTCTGGATCATTTTTGAGAAGACCCTCCATCAGCTTCAGGTTTGCGGGGATGGCTGTTCTGGCCAATTCTGCGTCACATTCTTCAAAAATGGATGCAGCAAAATTCGGGAAAAGGGAAGGGGATAGGCTGAGGGCGAACCGCATACACCCATTGAACAAAAAAACGCACAGACAGGTGATCAGGAAAATAGGGAAAGTCCTTTTCATGTTCAACTCAATACCCGAGGAAGGGGTCCCCTTTTTCGACAGGCTCATCGATGCACTTTTCAGCGAGGAACTGTGCGCCGGCTCCATTTTCCATTTCTAGGACTTGGTTATAGTATTCCAATGCTATTTCTCTGTTTCCTTCCAGGTCATAGCTCATTCCCTTTTTGAGCAATGGCCATGCGATCATGGAAGGGTCGGACAGAGGATCAGCTTGGGATAGGATGGCCGTCAAAGTGGACCTGGCTTGCTCATATTGTTCGCGAAAGAGAAGGTAACAGGCCTCCAGGTAGAGGGCCTGATTTTGCCAAATTGCAGCCGAAGCCCTTGAATTCTCATTGAGGCTGCGTCTTCGAAAGTAGTCGAGAACCGCCCTGTATTCCGGCTTTCTACCCTGCCTGATGTAGACAATGCCCTCAAAGAATTTGTGGCGCGGGTTTTTCGTGAATTTTTCGGCCAGTTCTTTAGCGAAAGGGAGAGCTTTACGGTAGTCTTCCTCCATGAAAAGATAGATATGGATGAGCATGCTTTTCGCCTCTATTGCCGAGTAGACGGCCTCATCAGCGGCTGTGTGTAGTTTTCTCAAACCTTCTTCTTTATCTCCCCTATGAAGAAGAAGGTAGGTAAGGAATTTGAGCACGCCTGAAAGACGAGCCGTATAATAGTCGAAAATACCGAGCCCCAGGAGAACGTCCCGATTTTTTGGGTCCATTCTGAGGCAAGTCTCGAGGGCCCTTACGGCCTGATAGGCCAGATTGAATGAAGAAAGCCATTTATGTCTCATCAATTCGAAGCGGCCCTTGAAACCGAGGGCACCACCCAAATAGAAATAAGTAAAGCTGTCTGGTTTTCCTTTTTCGATCTTCTTTTCGGCGATCGATATGCTCCGATCTATGCGCTGTGCGAACTCCTCCACCACATCGGAAGACCAGAAACCGGAGGTGAGCCGGGACCAGGTGACCATGGCCAGATAAAAATAACCGGCAGAATTTTCTCGGTTTTCAGCAATGACTTTGGAAAAAAGGTCTTCAGCCTTATCAAATTCCAAGTCATAGAGGAGTTCTATACCTCGGATGATATCATTGTTTACGGGGTCTTTAGAGATCAACCCGGTTGTGCTGTTGCGAGCTTCAGACCCCTGTGGTAACAGAACCATGAGGCAAAAGATGAGCGCTCCCAAAAGAGCAAATTCCCGACGATTGAAAAGTGAGCTAGAGACCATGACTCTCCCGGCAGATGCAATCCCGCTCGCTTTCTCTTTTCATGGAAAGCCGCTACCAAGATTAGGATGATTAGTGATGATTTGAGTAATAATATACTAAAATTGGATAAAACTTGCAACTTAAGAAATAAGCACCATTTTCGGTTTTTTCGTGAGTGTCCGGTTAGAGTTTTGCGAATACTAATCGACACGGACTACTCACTCGCCATGAAGGGGAGTTACGCAAAATTCTATCCGGACACTGCTGAGGTTTTTTCAAAGATCACAAGTCTGGGCATGAAGATCTCTTTTCAAAAACGAAGTTGAAAGGGGCGGAACTCTGCAAAAGGAAGCAGCGCCCGTCCTCGTCCGACGCCAAAGGCTATGGCCGCCGGTGTCCGCAGGAGCCTGCTACGGGGGTAAGAAAGGCGAGTGCTTCGCTTTACGGGAGTTCCGCTGAGCTTCGCCACAGACCCCCGGTGATTTGTAAGGGGGAGCCTCACTCTCTGTACAGCAAATACGCCCATATCTCAAGGAGAAAGCTTTCAGTCGGAACGCACGCTGGTGTTTTTGACCCCCTGTTCGGAAGCGCTTTTAGAAAAAGAGCGGCCTGATTCTCTGAAGCTTGACGGCGGCATGCTTTGCACCGACATTGTAAGAAAAATTGCCAGCTTAAGACCAAGATTTTGCGGACATTCCTTTGCTTATGTGATAAAAATGATTAAACAATATAGCATCTCAGAGGGAGTATCTTAAAATGAAAATATTGGTCTTGGGAAGCAAAGGAATGCTTGGAAGCGACTGCAAGGCGGTTCTAGGTCAGAATTATGATATTGTGGCCCCAGACAAAAAGGAATTGAATATCATAAGCTGGGATAAGGTCATAGACAAATTTCAACATGTCTCTCCGGATATTGTCCTTAACTGTGCAGCTTTCACGGATGTGGATGCCTGTGAAAAAGAGCCTTTTACTGTCAGAAAGGTCAACGTGGAAGGCCCTCGAAACTTGGCCCAATGCTGTGCGAGGTTCAATTGCAAGTTAATTCATATTTCCAGCGATTACATATTCAGCGGACAAAAAAGCATTCCACAGCCCTATTTTGAAGATGATTCAATGGACCCAATTTCCGCCTATGGGAAAAGCAAGATGGAGAGCGAAGTGGCAGTGAAGGAAAACGCGCCTGACTATATCATTATTCGTACGGGATGGTTATATGGTAGGGATGGCAAGAGTTTCATTAAATCACTACTATCCAACGCGCTAAACAAAAAAAAGAAAAAACTTCTAAGGATGGTGGATGATCAGTTTGGCTCTCCCACATGGACCTATCGCCTCGCCCACCAGATCCGGGAACTCATTAAGATTGACGCAAGGGGAACCTACCATGCGACCTCGGAGGGGTATTGCAGCCGATTTGAGTATGCTGAATACGTCCTCAGAAAGCTAAAAGTAAAGGCCTCTCTGGAGGCCTGCCATTTAAGTGACTGCCCCCAGGTTGCGAAAAGACCTGTCAATTGCATCTTGGAAAACAGGCTACTGAAGAAACAAGGCATCAACATTATGCCCCTGTGGAAAGAAGATGTTGAAAGTTTCCTGGAAACTTTTGGTGGAGAGCTGATAAAAGAGGCTAAGGCAGCTAAAACCTAGTGTGTTGTACAAATAACTTATCCAAATCAAAATGACGACCGGGGGGCGTCGGGGTTGGTCTCTCAGATTCGCTCGGCTGAGTGACTCGACCAGAGTTCGTCGACAGGTCTCGCCGCATGCCGCAACTCAAATTCGCAACGGACTACAACGCCAGCGTCGACTCATATTTCCAAAATTCTGATTGGACACGGCTGGGTGCCCTTTGACTTTACTCAGGGCCATGAGCATTTCGAACGGCCGTTGAAAATGCTACTGAGGTGTAGTTGCGGTCTGGAGGACCGATCCCGACGGCCCCCGCTGCGATTGAAATATCTCAAGTTATTTGCGATAGGCGAAACGATTTGTAAGTAAGTAATCCACTGGCTGTGCCCGTAAATTATTTCGTGGAAGGCCAAGGGTATGATGCGGTTTTTGATATACTTGTTGGTGATCCTGTACCTGCTCTCCCCCTATGATCTCGTTCCTGATTTTTTTCTTGGTGCCGGCTGGATCGATGACGTTGTTGTCCTTGGCGTGCTTTGGTACTACTTCTTTTACAGGCAGAGAAAAACAGCTGGGCAGCGGAATGGTCGAGGTTACTGGCACGGAACTCGGGAGAGGGCATCTTTCAGAAAAGAGCAAGATGCGGGTGACAAGGAAACTAAGGATCTGAATCCGTATGAGGTTCTTGGGATCAAGGAGACGGCTTCAATGGAGGAAATAAGGGCTGCTTACAGGCGACTAGCCAACAAATATCATCCGGACAAGGTCATGCACCTGGGCGAAGAATTCAGAATTCTGGCAGAAAAGCGCTTCAAAGAAATCCAGAAAGCCTACCAGAAGTTGGCGGCTAAATAGCGCGCCCGATGTCTGCGCCTTCGAAGATGGCCGCTTTTGCGCTTCTCACTTCAAGGCAATCGCCTATTTGATAGATGGGGATACCCGTCGAGCTAATCTGTTCGTAGAGGCTGTTGTCAGGCTTGTTGCCAACCGCAATGACGACAGACTCTGCTTCGACGAAGCGTTCGCTTCCATCGGAAGCAGCGACGAACACCCCATTATCTTCCACTCTGGATATTTTGTGCTCCATCAGGAATTGTACATTGTTCTCTTTGAGTTGCTTGAGGAGTACCTTTCTGGTGATTGATTCGAGCCTCCCTGCGGGCTTGTCGAGCTGCTCTACGACAGTCACAGGACAGCCATTTTCAACAAGGTGATGCGCGACTTCGCAGCCGGTTGCCCCGCCGCCAATGACCACGGTTTTCATTTCTCCAGAGAGGTCCTCCTTGAAAATTTCAGGCAGGGTACGGACAATAGGTTTGTCGATGCCTGGAACATCCGGCTTAATGGGGGTGGAGCCCGTGGAAAGGATGATCACATCCGGCTTCTCTTTCTCCACGGTGTCCAAGGTGACTTCAGCATTTAGATGGGTCTTGATGCCAGACTTTTCGACTTGCCTTTTCTGGAAATCAATGAGGTTGAGCAGCTCCTTTTTGTACTTGGTGACAGTGCCCAAATTCAATTGGCCGCCAAGTTGTGACTGCTTTTCGTAAAGATGGACATCATGTCCTCTCCTTGCGGCGACCCATGCCACGTGCAATCCGCCAGGGCCACCGCCGATGACCATCACCTTCTTGGGAGTCTCGGCAGGGCGTAACTCCATCTCCTTTTCCCGTCCCAGGGTGGGATTGACAAGGCATTCTACACGGCCCCTTCGGAAAATGGATTCCATACAGGTGTTGCAGGCGATACAGATCCTGATATCATCCAGCCGTCCCTCTTTTGCCTTTTTTGGCATTTCAGGGTCAGCCAGAAGTCCCCGTCCCACGCAAACCAGATCGGCCTTCTCCCCCGCAACGATAGCTTCAGCCACGAGAGGGTCGTTAATTCTGCCGACGGCCATCACGGGGATTTTCAAAGCTTGCCTTATTTTTGCGGCAGAATCAGCCAGGCAGGCTTTATCCATGAACATGGGCTGGCAGATCCATTCGGGGGTGGCATCATTTCCGGCAGATACCTGTACGATGTCTACGCCGGCGGGGATAATCTGCTTGAGAATCTCGATACTCTCTTCTACAGTCAGGCCCTCCGGTACAAATTCCTGAGCGCTTATCTTGAATGAGATGGGGAAGTCCTTCCCAACCTTTGTTCTGATCTCATTAGCAATTTCAACGGAAAAGAGAGCTCGACCCGCAGCATCCCCGCCGTATTGATCTTCACGTATGTTGGAGAATTTTGAAAGAAACTGATTGACAAGATAGCCATGAGCGCCGTGAATCTCTATGAGCTCAAAACCCGCTTCGACAGCTCTCCTGGCTGCCTCTCCAAAGTCACGGACGATCCTCTGGATGCCTTCTACGGTCAGAGGCTCCACATCGCCCCGGATGGTGGGGCAGGGGAGATTTGAGGGGGCGAAAGGCTTTTGTTTGATGACCCGGGCCGATGTCTGCCTGCCCCCATGATGAATCTGGATAGCCGGAACCGCGCCTTCTGACTGCATCACCTTCGCTATCTTGGATAGCCCCTCTATGAATCGATCCTCATAAATCCTTGCTTGATGGGGGGAGACAATGCCCTCTGGTGAAACGGCATGGGCCTCAACGATCACCATGGCTGGTCCGCCGGCAGCACGTCTCCGGTAATGCTCGACCGTCTTTTCGGTCACTGAGCCGTCGTCTTCGATGAGAAACGAAGCGAGAGCGGGCATGACGATCCTGTTTTTTAGGTGAATGTCTCTTATACGAAATGGTGTAAAAAGCGCTTCAATCATCTTTTTCCCTTAGCAAAACACCCCTTGAAAGGGGTCATTTTAATGTGGAAGGTTGTAAATTAGGAAAATATGCCCATTTTGTGATACCTGTCAAACAAAATCAAAAAGAACGATAGCATTTTTCAGTCATCGTTCAAAGGTGTTCATAGGGGAACGCTTCTTTATACGGGTCGGCAGATTTTGGCCCCTTGGATATGCACAATGCAGAGGGCAGGGTAGGGCGAGAAAAGGGGGACTGACAATAATCAGCAAAAGGCTTTTGGCTACACTCCATCAATCCAGAAGTTCGTCAAAGAAATCGTTTCCCTTGTCATCAGTGATAATGAACGCCGGAAAGTCCTTGACCGTGATCATGAAAATGGCTTCCATGCCGAGTTCAGGATATTCGAGAATCTTCATATCGGTGATGCACTCCTTGGCCAGGCGTGCAGCCGGTCCCCCAATGGAACCCAGGTAGAATCCACCATATGTCTTGCACGCCTCTTTCACTACACTGGACCGGTTGCCCTTGGCCAGCATGACCAGAGATCCACCATGCTGTTGAAAAAGAGAAACATAGGGGTCCATCCGTCCTGCCGTGGTAGGACCAAAGGAACCTGAGGCGTAACCTTGAGGCGTTTTTGCAGGGCCTGCGTAGTAAATGATGTGGTCCTTAAAGTATTGGGGGAGATTCTCGCCCCTGTCCAGCCGTTCCTTCAATTTGGCATGGGCGATATCCCTGGCAACCACGATTTCTCCACTCAAGGTGAGACGGGTGGAAACAGGGTACTTACTCAGTGTGGCGCAGATTTCATCCATGGGTCTTTCAAGGCCGATGTGTATGGCGTCTCCGTCGGACCATTCCGGCTCGGGCAGAAACCGGGCCGGATTGGTTTCTAGTTTCTCCAAAAAGATCCCTTCCTTGTTGATCTTCGCCCTGATGTTTCTGTCAGCGCTGCAGCTTACACCAAGACCTACAGGGCAGGAAGCCCCGTGCCTCGCGAGACGAATGACCCTGACGTCGAGACAGAAGTGTTTTCCGCCGAACTGGGCCCCAATGCCCAGTTCCTGTGAGATTTTGAGCAATTTTTCTTCAAGCTCTATGTCCCTGAAGGCACGCCCCCTGTCGTTGCCTGTGGTGGGCAGGTTGTCCAGATAGCGCGCAGAGGCCAGTTTCACCGTTTTAAGATTCGCTTCAGCTGAAGTCCCACCCACCACAAAGGCAAGATGATAAGGCGGGCAGGCCGCTGTACCCAAGGTTTTCATCTTGCTTGTCAAGAAGTCGACCAATGTCTCAGGATTCAATATGGCCTTTGTTTCCTGATAGAGATAGGTCTTGTTGGCTGATCCGCCACCCTTTGCCAGGAATAGGAAATTGTAGGTGGCGCCTTCGGTTGCGTAGAGCTCGACCTGTGCAGGCAAGTTACACCGGGTGTTTTTTTCATCGTACATAGAGAGGGGGGCGTTTTGGGAGTAGCGAAAATTGTTTTTTGTATAGGCGTAAAGAATTCCCTTGGACAGGGCTTCTTCGTCGGAATAACCTGTCCAAACCTGCTGTCCTTTTTTGCCTATGACAATGGCTGTTCCCGTGTCCTGGCACATGGGAAAATCCCCTTCGGCCGCAATCACGGCATTTTTCAGCATCTCGAGCGCCACGTACCGATCGTTTTCAGAGGCTTCTGGATCGTTCAGGATGTTTGCCAGTTGTTCAAGGTGAGATGCCCTCAAAAGATGGGAAGCGTCCCTGAAGGCCTCCTCTGCAAGCAACACCAAGCCTTCGTAGGCGACTCTTGTGATCTCTTTGCCCTCAAATGAACCGGTTGAGACGAACTCATTGGTCAGGAAGCGATAATCCGTGGTGTCATCGCTTAGAGGGAAAGGATCCTGGTAGACAAATTCTTCGGGCATAGGGCTATACTCACGGCCATGCCCCGGGGGATTTTTTTGAGATATCGCCTGTCAAAAAGGGCATGACCTTTTCAAAGATGCTTATGGGGTACAGCGAAAGCTAGGGCCTACGGGTCCGGATTTTTTATTGAACCCGCCATTTGCTTGTAGGTCTCGTATCTTTCTCGCATGTCCGCTTCAGCCTTTTGGAAGAGTTCTTCCGCCTTTTCTGGAAAAGTTCTTGTCAAACTGGAGTAGCGGACCTCTCCCATGAGAAATTCCTTGAAATCGGCGGAGGGCTCTTTTGAATCCAGGATGAAGGGGTTTTTCTCCTCTTCTTTTCGTCTGGGGTCAAAGCGATACAAGGGCCAGTAGCCAGCCTCCACAGCCTTCTTCTCCTCGTTCTGGCTCCTGCCCATGTTGATGCCATGGTTGATACAGGGCGCATAGGCTATGATGAGAGAGGGGCCCTGGTAGCTTTCCGCTTCGGTCAACGCCCGCATCAGCTGGTTCTTGTTCGCACCCATGGCCACGGAGGCGACATACGCATACCCGTAGATCATGGCCATCCTTCCCAGGTCTTTTTTCCGAGTCGGCTTGCCGCTGGCTGCGAATTTGGCGACAGCACCGGTGGGTGTCGACTTGGAAGACTGACCGCCCGTGTTGGAATAGACCTCTGTATCAAGGACCAGGATGTTGACATCCCATCCTGAGGCGATCACGTGATCCAAGCCCCCGTATCCGATGTCATAGGCCCAGCCATCACCCCCGAATATCCAGATGGATTTCTTTGTGAGATAATCACTTCGTTGAAGGATCTGATAGAGCAAGGCCTCAGCTGGAGACTCCTTCTCGGTGAGCTCAAGCTCGACGAGTTCTTCTATCTTCCGCCCGTATTCTCTGGATTTGACTCCATCTTGCATATTTTCGAGCCAGAACTGAAAGGCTTGTTTCAATTCCTTTGAGACATCAGCGTTCAGAGCCTCGCGGATAAGGTCAGCCAGTTTCTCATGTCTCTGGGTGACGCCCAAGGCCATGCCGAAGCCGTATTCTGCATTGTCCTCAAAAAGCGAGTTCGCCCAGGCAGGGCCGTATCCCTCCTCGTTGACCGTGTATGGGCAGCTGGGTGCTGAGCCTCCATAAATGGATGAGCAACCCGTGGCATTGGCAACCAACATTCGGTCACCGAAAAGCTGCGTGATCACTTTTATGTAAGGCGTCTCGCCACAACCCGGACAGGCCCCCGAGAATTCAAAGAGAGGCTGTCTGAACTGGCTCCCCTTTACCGAAGTGGCAGCCATGAGGTCGCCCAGGATAGGGAGTTTTGTGGCGAAGACATGATTGGGAACCTGTACCTCTGTTTGGGTGGCCAGTGGTTTCATGACCAAGGCCTTTTGCTTGGCCGGGCAGATATCCGCGCAGTTACCGCAGCCCGTGCAGTCAAGCGGACTGACTTGAATTCTGAAATACAACCCCTTCAACCCCTTGCCCTTAGCCTCGACGGTCACAAAATCCTTCGGGGCATCTTGAAGATCCTCCTCACGGGCCAAGGCAGGCCGGATCACGGCATGGGGGCAGACAAAAGCGCACTGGTTACACTGAATACAATTTTCCTCAATCCATTCAGGCACATTGATGGCGATTCCCCTTTTTTCGTATTTGGTCGTCGCGGTGGGAAATATCCCGGCGGGATCGAAAGCGCTCACAGGGAGTTTGTCGCCCTGCTGGGCGAGCACCGGTCTCATCACCTTTTTCACGAATTCCGGTTCTTCCTTTTCAAGGTAGGCTTCCAGCCCTGCAGTGGCCCAGGACTTGGGAACCTTTATCTTTTCGAGAGCTCCCACAGCGTCGTCCACAGCGTTAATATTCATCTGTACAACCTTGTCGCCCTTTCTCCCATAAGTCTTTTTGATGGCATCCTTGATATATTTGAATGCCTTCTCAGGGGGGATCACATTGGCGATATGAAAGAACGCCGCCTGCATGATCATGTTTATGCGCCCGCCTAGACCCAATTTAGAGGCAATTTTCACCGCATCGATATTGTAGAAATTGAGCTTCTTCTGGGCAATGGTGCGTTTCATGTGATTAGGCAGATTGGATTCCATCTCCTCAAGGGTCCAGGGAGAGTTGAGGAGAAACGAGCCGCCCTCTCTAATACCTTCGAGGATGTCATACTGGTTCACAAAAGCAGGGTTGTGACACGCAATGAAATCCGAGTGAGTCAAAAGGTAAGGGGATTGAATCCTCTGGGGTGAGAACCGAAGGTGGGACATGGTAATCCCTCCCGACTTCTTGGCATCATAAGCGAAGTATGCCTGGGCAAACATGTCCGTATTCTCACCGATAATCTTTATGGCGTTCTTGTTCGCCCCCACAGTCCCATCAGCACCTAGGCCCCAGAATTTGCACCTCACGGTTCCTTTGGGTGCTGGGTCAATTTCCTCATCCAATTCAAGGGATGTGTGAGATACATCATCCACGATTCCCACTGTGAAGTGGTTCTTGGGGGCTGAGGTGCGGAGATCGTCATAAACCGCCTTGACCATCGTGGGCGTGAAATCTTTGCTGCCGAGCCCGTAGCGGCCGCCTACGATCACAGAGTGCTCACCTCTTTCTTGAAATACCGTACATACGTCCCTGTAAAGAGGCTCGCCAAGGCTTCCAGGCGCCTTGGTCCTCTCAAGAACCGCTAGGCGTTGGACAGTCGCCGGAAGGGCCCTCAAGAAGTGTTCTCTGGAAAAGGGATGGTAAAGTCGGACTTTTATTAGACCCACTCTGTCGCCCAGGCTGTTCAGGTAGTTCACCGTCTCTTCGATCACATCGCAACTGGACGCCATGGAGACAATGACCCGGTCTGCTTCAGGGTCTCCCGCATAGTCGAAGAGGTTGTAGTCCCGACCCGTCAGACCGCTCACCCTCTGCATTTCATCCTGGACGATATGAGGAACGCTTGCGAAGAAGGGATTGGAAGCTTCCTTGCACTGGAAAAATATGTCCGGATTTTGTGCCGTGCCTCTCATTTGTGGGTATTCCGGGTTCATGCATCGGCTTCTAAAATCCTCGATCGCCTCCCAGTCCACAAGCTTTGCCATATCCTCGTAATCAACGAGCGCTATCTTTTGGATCTCCATGGAGGTCCTGAAGCCGTCGAAGAAGTGGACGAAGGGCAGGCTTGAACGGATGCTGGCGAGATGGGCGACCAGGGCCAAGTCCATCACTTCCTGAACGGATGCTGAGGCGATCAGGGAAAAGCCTGTCTCCCGAACCGCATTGACATCACCGTGATCCCCGAAGATGGAGAGGGCATGGCCGGCGATAGCTCTGGCCGAGACGTGAAACACCGTAGGCATAATCTCGCCCGCGATCTTGTACATATTGGGAATCATGAGCAGAAGGCCCTGAGAGGCCGTAAATGTGGTGGACAGAGCGCCTGCCGAAAGTGCCCCATGGACGGCACCCGCGGCACCCCCCTCGGACTGCATCTCCACAACCCTTAAGACCTGTCCAAAAATATTCTTCCGTCCATGGGCTGCCCATTCATCGCAGTATTCACCCATGCTGCTTGACGGCGTAATGGGATAGATGGCTGCCACTTCGCTCATGGCATAGGCGACGTGGGCAGCCGCTTCGTTTCCTTCCACGGTGTTCATCGTTCCACGCATGTGATTTCTCCTTTTGTGTTACTCACAAAATGATCTTGAGTCCGTCAACCCGAGGCAGAGAAAATCAACGAACTGTAAACCCAATTCCGTGAGTCAATCTTAGAGGTGTAACTTTCTCATTCTTGTCCAAAAACGAATCAGTGCTTCGTGCGAGTCATGGGGGTCTCTTTTCAAAAACGAAGGGCATCGAGGAACAGTTATGCAAAAAGGGGTAGCA